>JAZRPL010000079.1:0-19833 GCA_045649245.1 Ructibacterium sp. | reverse complement strand
CCATCCACCATAGCCAAACTCTCGGCATTCTCGCCAATGGCAGAAATATACGGTGCACGGATAAAGGTCATGGGAATTTTCCCCATCCCCCCGAAGTATTCTTCTTCATAAAAACTTCCCAGTTGACGGCCATAGGCATTTCGCATCGCCGTAATATCCATGGTTGCCAGATGCGACCGGTCATCATTCTCGATTTTTTTTGCCAGAAGCAACAATCCCGCACAGGTTCCAAACACCGGCATTCCGCCTTGAATTCGTTCTTTTAAAGGTTCAAAAAGGCCAAGTTCCCGCATCAATTTTCCCTGCACGGTACTCTCGCCGCCCGGAATAATAAGACCATCAAAAGATGCTTCTGCATCCCGCAGTTGACGAATCTCAAAAGTAGAAACCCCCAGTTGCGACAACATAATTTCGTGCTCGATAAACGCCCCCTGCAAGGCCAGCACCCCGATTTTCATATTACTTTCCTCTCTCTGCCATGAGAATTTTGATTTCACTTTCATTGATGCCCACCATGGCTTCTCCTAAATCCGCCGAAAGTTCCGCAATCAATTTAGCATCGGTATAATTGGTTACAGCCTTAACAATGGCAGCCGCACGCTTTTTGGGATTCCCGGATTTAAAGATTCCGCTCCCTACAAAGACACCCTCTGCGCCAAGTTGCATCATAAGGGATGCATCTGCCGGGGTGGCTACGCCGCCTGCGGCAAAATTAACCACCGGAAGTTTTCCGTTTTCATGGACATACCAAACCAGATCATAGGGTACGCAAAGTTCTTTTGCTGCATCAAACAGTTCATCCTCGCTCATAGAGGTCAGCCGCTTAATCTCGGCCTGCATCATCCGCATATGCCGTACCGCCTGTACCACGTCCCCGGTTCCGGGCTCGCCCTTGGTTCGAATCATAGAGGCACCCTCGTTGATTCTCCGCAGTGCTTCCCCCAAATCCTTGGCACCACATACAAAGGGAACCTGAAATTTCGTTTTATCAATATGGTATTTATCATCTGCCGGTGATAAAACCTCACTCTCATCAATATAATCTATCTCAATGGCTTCCAGAATCTGCGCCTCTGCGAAATGACCGATTCTGCATTTTGCCATAACCGGGATGGATACTGCCTCCTGAATCCCCTGAATCATTTTCGGATCGCTCATCCGGGATACGCCGCCGGCTGCCCGAATATCCGCCGGAATCCTCTCAAGAGCCATAACGGCACAAGCACCGGCCTCTTCGGCAATCTTTGCCTGTTCCGGGGTTGTAACGTCCATGATGACGCCGCCCTTTAACATCTGTGCTAAATTCTTGTTGAGTTCAAATCTTTCATTTTTCATGGTGATAACTCCTTGTATAGAATGATATATAAGCAATCTGCCGGTACGGTTATTCCCCCCGCAGTCAACAGCATTTTTTCACATTTCCAATATCAGTTACAATCCGATAACCCGCCGTACGCACCCGCTCTTTCAGGCTTTCAAGGCTTTGTGCTGCCTCTTCCCCTGTACAGATTTTATCCTTGTACAGCGTATAAAATCCCCGCACGCCGACCGGAGAAAGGTTAGGCATGACCACATTGGCACCGGCCATCAAACCACGTTCACGGCCGTCAGGGCGAATGGTTCCAAGGGCAGTTGTAGATGGAATCAAAGCATATGGAAACATCAACCGCAAAATAGAAATAAGGCGTAAGGTCAAAGAAAATGATCCATTCTCAAAATCTCCAAACGGTGTGTCCGGATGGGTTAAAAAAGGGCCAATCCCAATCATGTCCGGTTGAAGTTCCTGCAAAAAACGCAGATCTTTTCGTAATGTTTCTACCGTTTGACACGGACTTCCTACCATAAAACCGGACCCTACCTGATATCCAATCTCTTTTAAATCAAAAAGACATCGTTTGCGGTTTTCCAGTTGCATTTCCTTGGGATGAAGTTTACCATAATGCTCCTCATCCGCTGTTTCGTGCCGCAAAAGATACCGATTGGCACCTGCCTCAAAAAGCGCCTGATAACTCTCTTTGCTTCGCTCCCCCAGGGATAATGTGATGGCACAGTCTGAAAACTGTCCCCGAATCTCTCTAATTAGATCACACAACCACTCATCCGTATAATAGGGGTCTTCGCCCCCTTGCAAAACAAAGGTACGAAATCCCAACTGATATCCCTCTTGGCAACAAGAGAGAATCTCCTCCCGATGCAAGCGATAACGAACCGCCTTTTGGTTTCCGCGTCGGATTCCGCAATAGTAGCAATTATTTTTGCAATAATTGGTAACTTCAATTAAGCCGCGAATATATACTGCATCCCCATAAATACTCCGCCGCACCTGATCTGCAGCTGCAAAAAGCATAGAATCAAAAGCATCCGTCTGCAGCAACGCAATAAGGTCAGCGTCATTGAGATCTCCGGTGCGAATAAATTCTTCTACTGTATTTCTGGAAAGTCCCATTCCGGCCTCCTTTTCTGCACAAAAGCAGTATCTGTTTTCTGTATCCTTCGCATCTGTACGGACATCGAAAAACCTATATGATTTATATGCATTATTGTATTATATCCCTTTTAAAGGCTGTTGTCAATAGTCGAAAAAACAAAGAAAAATGGACTTGACACGAAAAATAAACCACAGTATAATAAACCCAAAACATACAGGTATGGCTAGGTTGCTGTTTTTGACCTCTAATCCAAATCCTGGTATATGCCTATAAGCAAGGAGTTTATAAGGATGAGAATTTATGAAACCGTTACGGATTTAATTGGCAGAACCCCTTTGCTGGAACTGAAGAATCTAGAAAAAGCGCAAGATTTGCACGCCGTTATTTTAGGAAAATTAGAATATTTCAATCCTGCCGGCAGTGTAAAAGATCGGGTTGCCAAAGCCATGATAGAAGACGCCGAAGCCAAAGGCCTGCTAAAGCCAGGTGCAGTTTTGATTGAGCCTACCAGCGGAAACACCGGAATCGGTCTTGCGGCCGTCGCGGCATCCAAAGGGTATCGGGTCATTCTTACTATGCCGGAGACCATGAGTATAGAGCGTCGCAATCTTTTAAAAGCCTACGGTGCTGAACTGGTACTGACCGACGGTGCCAAAGGGATGGCAGGGGCCATTGCCCGCGCAGAGGAACTGTCCCGGGAAATCCCAAACAGTTTTCTTACCGGTCAATTTACCAATCCTGCCAATCCAAAGGCGCATTTGCAATCCACCGGCCCGGAGATCTGGGAGGATACCGATGGCAAAATTGACATCTTTGTTGCAGGCGTCGGTACCGGCGGTACGATATCCGGCGTTGGTAAATATCTGAAATCCCAAAATCCGGATATTCAGATTGTCGCAGTAGAACCTGCCGATTCGCCGGTTCTCTCTAAAGGCACAGCCGGTCCCCATGCAATTCAAGGGATTGGCGCCGGATTTATTCCTGAAATTTTAGATACTGCTATTTACGATGAGATTTTTCCCGTGAAAAGTGAAGATGCTTTTTCCACCGGCCGCTTCCTTGCCAGAAACGAAGGGGTGTTGGTGGGCATCTCCGCCGGAGCGGCAGTCTTTGCAGCAGCAGAACTGGCTAAGCGCCCCGAAAACAAAGGAAAGATCATTGTTGCATTGCTTCCGGATACGGGAGAACGGTATCTTTCCACCCCCATGTTTGCCGAATAAAAAAAGACATCATCTCTTGCCAGACTGAGAGATGATGTCTTTTCTTTTACTCCCTGCGAATCTCTTTTACCAAATCCGCTGCTTCTTGGGAAAGTTTGATAATCTCATCAAACTTTCCTTCGGCAACAAAGCGTTCTTTTACCATCCAACTTCCGCCGCAACAGAGAACTTTGTCATGGGAAAGGTACTCCCCGACATTGGCGGCATTGATGCCGCCGGTAGGCATAAACTCTATCATCGGATACGGCGCCGCCAGGGCTTTCATCATAGCAATACCGCCCGCCTGCTGGGCAGGGAAAAATTTTACAACCCTTAATCCCCTTTTGACCGCTTGGGCAATATCGGAAGCCGTACTGCATCCCGGTATGATGGGGATTTGCTTTTTGAGACAATACTCTACAATTTCCGGATCAAATCCCGGACTTACAATAAATTTTGCCCCCGCCAAAACTGCTTTTTCTACCTGTTCTACCGTCAAAATTGTTCCGGCCCCTACCAACATTTCCGGATATTTTTCCGTCATCAACCCAATACTCTCTAAAGCCGCCTCGGTACGAAATGTCACCTCTGCACAAGAAAGTCCACCACTGCACAGAGCTTCCGCCACACCAAGTGCGTCTTTGTTGTCTTTTAACACCACCACCGGAATAATCCCATATTTTTTTAATTTCTCCTTTAATTTCTCCATCTCGCAAGCACCATCTTTCCATAAAGTTAAAATTGAAAATACTCTTTTGCATTCTGATAACAGATGCCCCTTGCAATTTCCTTTAAAATCTCAAAATCTGCCGGATATTCACCATCCTCTACCCAGCCTCCAAGCAAATTACAGAGAATACGCCGAAAATATTCGTGTCTGGTATAAGATACAAAACTTCTGGAATCTGTCAACATACCAACAAATCTGCTGAGCAATCCCAGGTTAGCAAGCGCCTTCATCTGGCTTTCCATACCATCCCGCTGGTCATTAAACCACCAACCCGAGCCAAATTGAATTTTCCCGGGAGTCGGTGCCTTCTGAAAATTACCCAGCATGGTTGCCAAAACATAATTATCCTTGGGATTTAAAGTATAAAGAATGGTTTTTGGCAATTTATCCTTTTCTTCAAGTCTGTTTAAGAGTTTGGAAATTCCCGCAGCAATAGGGAAATCATGGATAGAATCAAAGCCGGTATCAGGACCGAGTTTTTCAAACATCCTTTTATTATTGTTCCGCATAGCACCAATATGCAATTGCATGGTCCAGCCGCGTTCTGCATAGGCCTCGCCTAAAAATACAAGTTTATCAATCAAGGCATCGTTTATTTCATCCACAGCATGATCCGAAAGGCGACATCCTAAATCATGGAAATAATCCATTCGCTCTGTAATATCATTTTGGATATTGGCAAGATCAGGACGGAAGGTGGGCAGAACCTTTATTCCAAAATCCTTTAACTGCTTGTGGTAACAAAGATCATCATAGGGATTGTCCGTTGTGCAAATAATTTCAACATTGGATTTTCTAATAAGTTCCTGTGCTCTAAAATCCTCCCGACTTAGGCAAGCATTGACCTTTTCCCAAATTGACCTTGCTGTCTTTTCAGATAAAAGGTGGTCGATATCAAAGTATCGTTTTAATTCAAGATGTGTCCAGTGATACATGGGATTTCCTATCATCAACGGAACGGTCTTTGCAAAGGCAGACCATTTCTCGTAATCCTCTGCATCTCCGGTAATATATTTCTCCTCAATGCCATTGGAGCGCATTAATCTCCATTTATAGTGATCACCGCCTAAAAATAAATCATAGGCATTTTTAAATTGATGGTTTTTTGCAATCATTTTAGGAGACAGATGACAATGGTAATCAATAATCGGTAAGGTTTCGACGTGGGCATACAACTTTTTTGCCGTTTCATTCTTCAGCATAAAATCCTTGGAAATAAAACTCATACATTAACACCGTCCTTAGATATAATTATTTCTTCCCAAATCTCTTCCCTAATATTTATGCATTTGCAATTTCGCAAACCGCAAAATAGGACAATCTCCTGTCGACTTTACTAAAAATGCCAATAAAAAAACAGTGCAAGAGTGATATCACTCTTGCACTGTTTGGTGCGGATAAGAGGACTTGAACCTCCATGAAATTGCTTTCACATGGACCTGAACCATGCGCGTCTGCCAATTCCGCCATATCCGCATATAAGATCTTGATCTTTTGTAGTATAACACAAAAAACAAAAAAAATCAAGATGCTAGCGTAATTAATTTGAAAAATATTTGATCGTTTGCAAGGCCTACATTCCCTGACATAAAACGGCGAATTCCTTACATTGGCCAAATTCTCAAACCCAAGGCCATCACGCCGACCTATTTAGTCTACACCATATCCCCTTGTTTGTCAACCCTTTTTTCATTTTGAATTTTTATTATTTTTTTATTTGGAACATCCCGTTGACAAAAAGAGAAATGGAGCGGTCTGTTGCCCCGCCCCCGTTTCTGTGTTCTCTTTAGATTCTCATTCCCAATCGTTCTATCTGGCTGCGCTTATAATCTGCAAACCGATCCTCCTCCAATGCTTGGCGGATTTCTGCCATAAGATTATTATAAAAATGCAGATTGTGAATCACGGCCAAACGCATGGCCAGCATCTCCTTTGCCTTAAACAAGTGCCGCAGATACGCTCTGGAGAAGTTCTTGCAGGTATGGCACTGGCATTTTGGATCCAGCGGTGTATCATCGAGTTCATACTTGGCATTTAGAATATTCATAATTCCCTGAGAGGTAAAAATTGTACCATGTCTTGCATTTCGACTTGGCATCACGCAATCAAAAAAGTCTACACCACGTTCTACCGCCTCTAAAATATTAACGGGAGTTCCAACCCCCATCAGATACCTTGGCTTGTCTTTTGGCATAAAGGGTTCCACCGCCTCGATGACTCGATACATCTCCTCAGCCGTCTCCCCCACCGCCAAACCGCCAATGGCATAGCCGTCCAGTTCCAACGCTGCAATCTCTTTCATATGCTCAATCCGCAGATCCTCATAGGTGCTACCCTGATTGATGCCAAATAACATCTGACGGGGATTGATGGTTCCTTCTATGCCATTGAGCCGCTGTAATTCCTCCTTGCATCGAACCAACCAACGCGTGGTTCGTGCAACAGAATCCCGTGCATAATCCTTGGCACACGGGTTTTCGATACATTCATCAAAGGCCATGGCAATGGTAGAGCCAAGATTAGACTGAATCCTCATACTCTCCTCGGGCCCCATAAAAATCTTTCTGCCATCGATGTGAGAGGAGAAGTAGACGCCCTCCTCCTTAATGTTACGCAGTTGTGCCAAAGAAAAAACCTGAAAACCACCGCTGTCAGTAAGAATGGGTCGATCCCAGTTCATAAACCGATGAAGTCCTCCCATTTTTCGCACTACCTCATCGCCGGGCCGCAAATGCAGATGATAAGTGTTGGAAAGTTGCACCTGACATCCTACCTCTTTTAAATCAAAAGTGGTCAGCGCCCCCTTAATGGCCGCCGCTGTTCCTACATTCATAAAAACCGGTGTCTGGATCACGCCGTGTACTGTTTCAAAACGACCCCGGCGTGCCCTACCGTTTTCCTTGATGCGTGTAAACATAGTTTTCTCCTTACTATTTTATTAACATGGCATCTACGCTGTGTACCAGAAAGTAAGAAACAAAAATCTTTATTCCTCTTTCCCTTTTTGCTATTACCTTTTCACCAACTCATTCAATACATCTTTTATTGAATGAGCATCGCATCACCAAAACTGAAAAACCGATACTCCTCTTCGATGGCAGTTTGGTATGCAGCCATAATCTTCTCTTTATCCGCAAATGCCGAAACCAGCATCAAAAGCGTTGACTCCGGCAGATGGAAATTGGTAATTAGGGCATCCACCGCCCGGAATTGGTATCCCGGGTAGAGAAAGATATTGGTCTCACCAGTCTTAGCCGTAACCATCCCTGTCGAATCAGCCACCGTTTCCAGGGTACGCACCGACGTGGTTCCCACGGCAACAATCCGGCCGCCATGTTTGCGGGTTTCATTGATACATGCTGCCGCAGTGTCAGAAATCTCATATTGTTCCGTGTGCATGATATGCTCTTCAGCATTTTCCACCGAAACCGGTCGGAATGTACCAAGACCTACATGAAGGGTTAATTCTGCAATCCGAATCCCTTTTTCTTGAATCTTTTGCAACAGTTCCCGCGTAAAATGCAATCCCGCCGTCGGCGCCGCCGCAGATCCATCCACCTTAGAGTATACCGTCTGATACCGCTCCCGCTCTTCTAATTTTTCTTTAATATAAGGTGGCAGTGGCATCTCCCCTAACCGATCCAACAAGGTTTCCCAAACCCCCTCATATTCAAAACGAACAATCCGTTTGCCATCTTCGATAATTTCTAATACTTCCGCCCGGAGTAATCCATCGCCAAAGACAAATCTGCTCCCCGGTTTTGCCTTTTTCCCCGGTTTGAGGATAACTTCCCAATCATCCAGCGAAATACGTTTAAGCAGCAAAAACTCTATTTTCCCTCCGGTACCTTCCTTGTATCCGTAAAGCCGGGCCGGAATCACACGGGTGTTATTCATAACAAGACAGTCACCGGGCTGAAGATAATCAACAATATCCCGAAAATGCCGATGTTCCATCTTCCCACTTTGCCGATCCAGCACCAAAAGTTTGGATGCTGTCCTATCGGGGAGAGGGGTTTGTGCAATCCGCTCCGGCGGAAGATCATAATAAAAGTCCTTGGTTGTCATCATGGTATTGGTTTTTCTCCTCAATATGCATTTTCCAGATTCGTTCCTACAAAATAGTGTAGCAGAATCTGCTGATAGGTAAATCCGGCTTCTGCCATTCCTTTGGCGCCATACTGGCTCATCCCTACGCTGTGCCCCCAGCCGGTCCCCTCGAAGTAAAATCCCGTATTGTTTCCGGTCCCCGATGCAGTAATCTCATACGTCGTTTGGTATTCCCCATTGGTAGTATAAAGGGTTTTTCCATCCAGACTCCCTCGACCTTCGGCAGATAAAATCACCAGTTGATCGATTTCTCGTGCCGTCGTGCTGGTCCCGTCTGTTGCATAAACCATGGCAGGTACACCGCTGGATGCATTCCCGGACACCGTAAACATTTGGCTTTTTGTCACGGTATTAAAGATCGTTCTGCAGGCTTCACGCTCAAAAACCTTGCTTCCATTTGTACCGATCACTTCCATTTTGATCACGCGCTGATTGGGACTATATTCTAGCACCTTGATATCCTTTACATCCCCAACATCATAGCCCTTGTTCCGCATAATCGTTGTGGCTTCTTCACTAGATAAAGTACCCGACCACTTTCCATTGGGGATATTTTCGGTATCCTCATAACTATTATCCACACTAACCAGATATGGTAATGCATTTCCCCACACATACTTTACATCTTCAGTGACAGCCCCCATAGAAGCGCTGTAATAAAGTTTTGCCAACGCTCCATCATAGGTTAAGACCTGCCGCGTGGTTTCATCTACCGGCGCATAAGACTTTTCGGTTTCAGCCTTAGTCCCTGCATAGGCTTGACAATCCACACTGCTGCACAAGTCAAAGCCTTGACTTTTATGCTTATTCAAACTCTGAATGGCATAGTTCCGGGCACAAACTGCCTGTGCCTTTAGAGCCTCTACCGGCCAAGACGGACTCATTTCCCGGGAAATTACGCCATAGAGATAATGATCTAAAAATACCACATTAACCACAGTTAATACATTGCCATCCTTTAGACAATGGATTCCGCCTCGATAAGAGATGCCATCTACCCGCACCACTTGTTTCATCCCCGATGCATTGGGGCGCACGCCTACGCTACCGCTTCCGCTGTGCAAAACTTTACCTGAAGTCGTAGAGACCGTTACCGTATCCCCCGCTCCCGGTGTGACCACAACGGTGGTTTCTGCGGTTTCTAATTGGGACTGGAAGGTTCTCTCCTGATAATCCCCAAGCAGGAAACCAGCATCAGATTCCAGCGTTACCGATTTAGGTGCACTATTTCCGTATAAAAGGCCGATGCGCACGAACTGCTCTGTGGTATAATCCGCAAACACCGCCTTTGGATTGACAGAACTGAAAGCCAAAATACAAACTACGCAAAGCAAGAGGAAACGTTTCATTTTTCTCACAGCCTTTCTCAAAGTCCAATCTGTTCTTTTATCATAGCATAAAAGTCGAAGAATTTCCAGTCTTTTTTTCATATTCCTCCTATTCCTTCTTCTTTTTTCTATTTTCTTTCTTTTTTTGGCAAAATGCTTGGAATTTTATCAACAAAAATGTGATTTTCTGACCAAAAAACATTTGACATCTGGCCATTCTTGGCATATAATTTTATACTAGGAAGATTATCTGTCTGTAAATATACACAGACATTGCATAAGGAGGAAGTTTTGTGAAAGAATACAACGTTGGAATTATCGGGGCAACCGGTATGGTAGGGCAAAGATTTGTTACTTTGATAGAGAACCATCCTTGGTTCAATTTAAAACTTTTAGCCGCATCTCCCCGGAGTGCAGGCAAGCCCTATTGCGAGGCAGTGGGCAATCGTTGGGCCATGGCTACCCCCATTCCGGATTCGGTTAAGGATATGATCGTTTATGATGCAACTGCCGATATTGAAAAAATTGCCGCACAGGTAGATTTTGTCTTTTGCGCTGTGGATATGAAAAAAGAAGAAATCCGGGCTTTGGAAGAAGCTTATGCCAAAGCAGAGTGTCCGGTAGTTTCTAACAATTCGGCACATAGACATACCCCCGATGTTCCCATGATTATTCCGGAAATCAATCCGGAACACGCTGATATTATTGCTGCCCAGAAAAAACGGCTTGGCACCAAGCGTGGCTTTATCTCTGTAAAGTCCAACTGTTCTTTGCAAAGTTATGTTCCGGCGCTGCATCCCTTGAAAAAATATGGTATTTCCCAGGTACTGGCTTGTACCTATCAAGCGATTTCCGGCGCAGGAAAAACCTTTGAGACCTGGCCTGAAATGGTAGATAACGTCATCCCCTACATTGGCGGCGAGGAAGAAAAAAGTGAAATCGAGCCTCTAAAAATTTGGGGTGAGATTCAGGGTGATAGCATCGTAGATGCCACTTCCCCCTCCATTACCACCCAATGTTTGCGGGTTGCGGCCTCCGACGGACATATGGCTGCCGTCTTTGTCAAATTCGAGAACAAACCCACTATAGAAGAAATCAAAGCCGCTTGGAAAGAGTTCCGCGGAGTTCCCCAGGATTTGAATCTGCCCTCTGCGCCCAAACAGTTCCTTAACTATTGCGAGGAGGACAATCGTCCCCAGACTAAGTTGGATCGGAACTTAGAAGGCGGTATGGCGGTTTCTATGGGTCGTCTCCGGGAAGATTCTCAGTACGATTACAAATTCGTCTGTCTCTCTCATAACACCCTGCGCGGCGCAGCCGGCGGCGCTGTTTTGATGGCAGAACTTTTGGCCGCCAAAGGTTATTTCGACTAATTAGATTCAGAAAGGAGAATCATGATGAAGACCCCGATTTTTACCGGTTCCGCAGTGGCATTGGTCACTCCCTTTACCGAAAATGGTGTTGACTACCCCAAACTGGCGGAAATTCTTGAATATCATGTTCAAAATCACACGGATGCTATTTTGGTTTGTGGCACTACCGGCGAACCCTCTACCATGCCGGATGCAGAACATAAAGAGGTGATTCGTTTTGCAGTGGAAAAAATTGCAAAACGGATTCCCGTTATTGCCGGCACCGGCAGCAATGACACTGCCCACGCTGTAGCCCTGAGCACCTACGCCCAGGAGGTTGGTGCTGATGGCGTATTGGTTGTTGCACCTTATTATAACAAGACCACCCAAAAGGGTTTATGTGCACATATAGAAACCATTGCAAAAAATATCGACATTCCTATTATTCTTTATAACATCCCGGGGCGTACCGGCGGATTGGGTTTTAGCATTGATACTTTAAAAACCCTTTCCAAAATCCCCAACGTCAACGCCATTAAAGAGGCCACCGGCGATTTGGCCTTCGCCGCAAGAATTGCAGAAGAGACCGATTTGGTCCTCTATGCCGGCAACGATGATATCATCGTACCAATGCTCTCTTTGGGCGGGCAAGGCGTTATTTCGGTAGTAGCAAACGTTCTTCCTAAAGAAACCCACGATGTCTGCACCAAATACTTAAGCGGGGACACCGATGGCTCTAGAGAAGACTTTCTCGGTTTGTTAAAATTGATTCGCGCACTCTTTGTCGAGGTTAATCCTATCCCGGTTAAGACTGCCATGAATTTGATGGGTTTTGATGTAGGTCCCCTTAGAATGCCCCTTTGTGATATGGCGGAGGCAAATTTGGAAGTTCTGAAAAATGTTTTAAAGGAATATAAACTTTTAGGCTAAGGGTTATTATGGGAGAAAAGGTGTGAAACAAATGATAAATATACTGTTAAGCGGTGCTAATGGAAAGATGGGCCAAGCGGTGACTCGTGCTGTGGCCGGCTTTGATTCTTTGCAGATTTCTGCCGGTTTTGATATTAATACGGAACAAAACTCCACCTTTCCGGTTTATAACGACCTTTCGCAGGTAGAGGAAGCCGTAGATGTTATCATCGACTTTTCCCATCCTGCCATGCTGGATCAACTTTTAGACTATGCGGTATCCCGGAATATTCCCGCCGTCATTTGCACCACCGGACTTTCGACCGATCATCTCTCGCGCATCGAATACGAGTCCAAGTCACTGCCTATCTTCTTCTCAGCCAATATGTCAATCGGCGTAAATCTTTTGATCGATTTAGTCTGCCGCGCAGCCAAAATTTTGGAAAATAATTTTGATATCGAAATTGTTGAGAAGCACCATAACCAAAAAATAGACGCTCCCAGCGGAACTGCTCTGGCCATTGCCGATGCTATTGCGGATACCGTTTCCTATCCGGCGGAATATGTCTATGACCGCCACTCCGTACGGAAAAAACGCGATAAAAGAGAAATCGGCCTACACGCCGTCCGAGGCGGTACCATTGTGGGCGAACACGATGTGATTTTTGCCGGAACCGATGAAGTAATTGAAATTAAGCATAGTGCCACTTCCAAGGAGGTCTTTGCCGTAGGTGCGGTTCGTGCCGCCGCCTTTTTGACAAAGCAAAAACCGGGGCTGTACGCTATGAAGGACTTGATTGCAGCAGAAAATTAAACCTCCAAACCTGAAGGAAAGGAAGGAACTTCTTATGATTAAGACCATCACCGATATTACTTATCTGTCCGATGTCGCTCTTGTTACCATCAATAATATCCCCAATACCCCCCAGAACTTGGCTGAAATTCTGGGAGAAATCTCTGATCGTCAAGTAACGGTAGACATGATCTGCAGAACGGCACCTTATAAGGAACGATTCAATCTCTCTTTTACAGTTCCTCAGGAAAATTTATCCGATGTGATTGAGGCTACCGCTTCTTTTAAGAAACTAAGCCCGGAGATTTCCACCGACTTAAACAGTAACAATACCAAGGTTATTTTATCCGGTGCAGGAATGCGGGATACTTATGGCGTAGCAGCACAACTCTTTCAACTCTTTTCCGAGGAAAATATTTCCGTCAAATTGATTACCACTGCGGAAACCGAGATTTCCTGTTTGATTGATATTAATCATGTAGAACAGGTCAAAGCATTATTATCTAAATAAAAGAAGATCATAAAATAACACCGCCGGCACTGCCGGCGGTGTTATTTTTTATTTTACCTTATCCGCAATCTCTTTCCCAATCATAGCAAGAAAATCATCCACCGGCATTGCACCACGGTCTCCCTCTTTACGGGAACGTACTGCAACCGCCTGCTCTGCCTGTTCTTTTTCTCCCACAATCAGCATATAGGGCACCTTCTCCAGCTGTGCCTCACGAATCTTATATCCGATTTTTTCGTTTCGGTCATCTAACTCAACCCGGATTCTCTGTTCCATCAGTTGTTCTTTTACCTTCTTTGCATACTCCAAATAATGCTCAGAAATCGGCAAAACTTTTACCTGAATCGGCGCAATCCAAGTGGGTAATGCACCGGCATATTTCTCCAAGAGCAACGCCAAGGTCCGTTCATAGCAACCAATGGAAGTACGATGAATCACGTAGGGATGTTGCTTCTTCCCTTCGGAATCAATATATTCCATGCCGAACCGCTCTGCCAACTGGAAGTCAATCTGAACCGTAATCAACGTATCCTCTTTACCGAAAACATTCTTAATCTGGATATCCAGTTTTGGTCCGTAGAAAGCGGCTTCTCCGGCCTCTTCGGTATAATCAATTTCCATGTGATCCAGAATGTTACGCATCCGATCCTGTACCTGCTCCCACTCTTCCGCCGAGCCGATATATTTTTCTTTATTATTCTCATCCCACTTAGAGAAACGATAACTAACATCCTCATCCAGACCAAGGGTTTTGAGCATATAAATGGCCAAATCGACACAGTCACGGAACTCATCTTCTAACTGGTCAGGTCGGCAAGCCAAATGTCCTTCTGAGATGGTAAACTGCCGTACACGAATTAAGCCATGCATCTCGCCGGATTCCTCGTTCCGAAACAGGGTCGAGGTTTCGTTATAGCGCAAAGGCAAATCCCGATAACTGCGCATGTCCGCAAGATACGCCTGAAACTGGAACGGACAGGTCATGGGACGCAGAGCAAAAACCTCTTTCTCGTCCTCCGGGTCACCCAGAATAAACATACCGTCCCGATAGTGATCCCAATGCCCAGAAATCTTATATAAATCCCGCTTTGCCATAAAGGGCGTCTTGGTCAAAAGATATCCTCTCCGCTCCTCCTCGTCCTCTACAAACCGTTGCAAAAGTTGAATCGTTCTGGCACCTTTAGGCAAAAGAATGGGCAATCCTTGACCGATATAATCTACCGTCTTAAAATATCCCAATTCCCGTCCTATCTTATTGTGATCCCGCTTCTTAGCCTCTTCCAATTTCTCCAAATATTCTTCCAATTCGGACTTTTTAGGAAATGCCGTTCCATAGACACGGGTTACCATCTTATTCTTTTCATCGCCCCGCCAGTATGCTCCGGCTGTATACTGCAATTTTACCGCTTTGAGTTTTCCGGTGGACATCAAGTGGGGACCCGCACACAAATCCGTAAAATCGCCTTGCCGATAGAAAGAAATTTCTTCTCCTTCGGGCAAATCTTCAATCAATTCTACTTTGTAAGGCTCGTCCTGCTCTTTCATCAAGGCAATTGCATCATTTCTCGGCAAAGTAAACCGTTCAATAGCAATATTCTCCTTGATAATTTTCCGCATTTCCTCTTCGATTTTCTCTAAATCGGCTGCTGTTACCGGAGTTGCAAAATCAAAATCATAATAAAATCCGTTTTCAATGGCCGGCCCAATAGCCAGTTTCGTGTCTGGGTACAAACGCTTTACAGCCTGTGCCAGTACATGAGAAGCCGTATGGCGATAAGCAAGCCGACCTTTTTCAGAATCCCAAGTTAAGAAATTGACTGCACAATCTTTCGTAGGCTGATAACGCAGATCCTGCACCTTTCCATCTACCTCTGCTGCAAGACATACCCGTGCCAAACCTTCGCTAATGCTTGCGGCCATTTCCTGCAGGCTTGTCCCCATGGCGAACTCCTTGCTATCTCCGCCTTTTAACGTTACTTTTATCACGCCAAACACCTATCCTTTCTTTCTATTGTCTAAAAGGAAACACTATCCTTTATCATAACCCAAATAATACCGCCGCCAGAACTGCAATTAAGATACCCAGCAACGCACCGGCAGTGACCTCTAAGGGGGTGTGCCCCAACAACTCTTTCAAACGAATCTGCTTTTCCAGCGGGTCCGTTTCCTCCCATGCATCAATAATCATATTGATCATCCTGGCCTGTTGCCCTGCCGCACGCCGAATACCCGATGCATCATACATTACCACCAAGGCAAAGGCACAACAAACCACAAATACCGGACTGTCAAATCCCATTTTCAAGCCGATGCAGGTAGCCAGGCTGGTCACAATGGTGGAGTGGGAAGAAGGCATTCCGCCGGGTCCCATAAACCGTGTCATATCTAATTTTTTATCCTTAACCCAGACCAAAAACCCCTTTAAAACACAGGAAAAAATCCAGGCAAATAACACGATAAAAAATATTTTGTTGCTTGTAAATTCTCTCAGGTACGCCATAACACACTCCGTTTCACTGCATTAGAAATTTCGATTTAATAAGTAATCCGCAAATTCCAGCAAAAATTCACTCTTGGGCAATCCCTCTAAAGATTGTTTTGCCTCTTTTGTCAAGTTCTCCAATTCCTGTTCTGCCGCCGAAAGCCCCATCAGGGTCACAAAAGTGTTCTTACACTGTTTTGCATCACTGCCAACAGGCTTTCCAAGAACTTCTTCCTGTCCAATAACGTCTAGTATATCATCTTTTATCTGAAATGCCAACCCTAATTTTTCAGAAAATGTAATTATTTTTTGAACTTTTTCTTCTTCAATATCCAAATATCCGGCACAAAGGCAACCGCAAATGGCAGAAACCCGAATCATCTCCCCTGTTTTGCGGCGATGGATTCCCATTAATTCCTCCAGCGAAACATCGCTGCGGTTCTCAAATTCCAAATCAATGACCTGCCCGCCAATCATGCCATAAACACCGGCTGCGGCAGAAATCTCCCGCACTGTTCCAAGCACTGCCTCCGGCCCCATTTTCTCATAACCATCTGTCTCCGTCAGGCAAGAAAAGGCAGCCGTCAAAAGTCCATCCCCCGCCAAGAGCGCAATATCCTCGCCATAGGCCTTATGACAAGACGGCTTTCCGCGGCGTAAATCGTCATCATCCATACAAGGAAGGTCATCATGGATCAAAGAATAACTATGTATTGCTTCAATGGCACAGCCTACTCTGGCTGCATCCTTTAGACTACCGCCTAACATATCGCAAACCGCCATAGTCAACACTGGCCGAACCCTTTTTCCTCCGCCGGAAATCCCATATTGCATTGCCTCAAAAACATGTTTCTGGGGAAGTTCCGGCACCAAAAACAGTTCCGCAATTTTCTGATTGATTTGTTCTAAATATTCTCGGTACTGCTTTGAAAATTCCATACTACTCTCCTACCCCGGCAAAAGGTTCTTCCTCCATTTGCCCGCTTTCCCGATTCTTCATTAAAATGGAAATCTTTTGTTCCGCCGTATTAAGTGCCTCGGTACAGGACTTGGTCAAGCAAATTCCTTTTTCAAAGAGAGTAAGCATCTCATCCAAGGATACCTCGCCGCCCTCCAGCGCCTTTACCACACCCTCTAGTTCCTTTAAATTGCTTTCGAAGTTTTGTTTCTGTTCCATCTTACTTTCCCTCTTTCTTCGTTTGGTCTACCGTAGTTACGATTCTGCCGTCCGCTACCATAACCGTTATACTGTCCCCAACCGATACCTGATCCACAGAATGTATCACATTTCCATCTGGCCCCTTGGCTACAGAAAAACCTCTTGCCAAGGTCCCTAGCGGGCTGAGACTATTAAGTTTCGATGCCTCCACACCAAACCGTTGTTTTTTCTGCTCAAGCACCCTATTTGCCGCACTGGTGAAATCCTGATACAGCCGATCTAAATACATTCGCTCCTCGTCTAACTTCTGCAACGGATTCAGTAACACAGGCCGCTCGCTTAAACTTTTCAGCCGCAATCTTCCCCGTTCTAAAATCCGTTCTGCTTGGCGATATAGTCGGCTGTAAACATTCTGGAACTTCTCCATCAATTCAGTCTGCGCCGGAACCACCAATTCTGCCGCTGCCGATGGCGTTGGTGCCCGCAGATCCGCCACAAAATCAGCAATGGTAAAGTCAATCTCATGCCCCACCGCAGAAACAATAGGAATGTTACTCTTGTATATTTCCCGTGCAACAATCTCTTCGTTAAAGGCCCACAAATCTTCAATAGACCCGCCGCCACGGCCCACAATCAAAACATCCGCACCATTGTTTTCGTTAAAATACCGAATCGCTTCTGCAATACTCTGTGCCGCATTCTCTCCTTGCACCAACACCGGATAAAGCACAACATCCGAATAAGAAAACCGTCGGGATAATACATTGATGATATCCCGAATCGCCGCTCCTGTTGGAGCAGTTACCACACCAACCCTTTTGGGGTACTTAGGCAATGCCTTCTTATGACCAGGTTCAAACAACCCCTCTTGATTCAACTTATTCTTTAGTTCCTCAAACGCCACATAAAGATCGCCAACCCCTTCTTGCTGCATATCATCAATATAAAGTTGATACTGACCGTCTCGCTCATAAACGGTAATCCGGCCATGGGCCACTACCTTCATACCATTTTTGGGTTGGAAGCGAAGTTTGGCAGCACTCCCCCGAAACATGACTGCCCGCATCACGCCGGTTTCATCCTTCAGGGACATATACATATGCCCGGAAGAATGTGCCTTAAAGTTGGAAAGTTCCCCTTTTACCAAAACATCAGCCAAAATGTCATCCCGATTCATGACCTCTTTGATATATAAATTGACCTGCGTCACTGATAAGGCTTGTCGTTCCAGCATACTCGTTTGGCACCTTCCTTCTTTTCCATATCGAAACAGAGCGGCATCGTCTGTTGCCGCCCTGTTGTCCCTTTTTTAATCTCTCTTATGCCAGGCAGGCATCCTTGATATGTCCAAGGACTCCGTTGACAAAAGAAACCGATTCCTCACCATCGAACTTTTTGGCCAGGGCAACTGCTTCGTTGACCGAAACGCCGGCAGGAATACTGTCCATATACTGCATCTCATAAACCGCAAGCCGCATCACTGCCATACAGGCAACGGAAATCCGTTCCGCAGTCCATCCCTTGGCATGCTTTTCGATAACGGCATCAATCTCATCGGCATGGTCAATGGTGCCTTGTACCACCGTCCGGATATACGCCTCTTGCTCTCCGGTTTCATGTTCTGCAAAAAACATCTCTAAAAGTTCCCCTATGCAATCCGGCTGAAACCGATAGGTAAACAATAGGGTAAATGCATACTCTCTGGCTTTTCTTCTGTTTATCATGGAGCTAATCCTCCGCAGTCTCTGTTTCTGCCATCTCCTCTTCCAAGAGATCCTCTGATTCTTCAACCGTAATCTCTCCGGTTTCATCCGGTCTCTCTTGATCGATCTTAGGAACATGCACACCGTCTACCGAGATATTCACAGCCGTAACCTGCAAACCGGTCATAGCCTCTACCTCGCTTTTAACCTTTTCCTGAAGTTCCCAAGCCACGCCGGGAATTTTCGTACCGTATTCTACAATGACAGAAAGGTCCAAAACCACCGACTTTTCATCCACCGTCAGTTTTACACCCTTAGAAAGGTTCTTCTTTCCCAGCAACTCCGCAAAACTACCCGTAAGTCCGCCGCCCATGCTGGCAACGCCTTGTACACCGGATGCCGCCAAAGAGGCAATCGCCGAAATTACTTCGTCTGCAATATTGACATTCCCGTTTTCTTCCATTCCCGGGTTGATGGTATTTTCCATAAGAATTCCTCCTATCGATTGTTCGAGCATACATCGCCCGATCTTTCGCTATCTTTTCTATATATTATACCACACCGGAAAAAAGATTACAATGGGTAATTTACAAACTTTTCTATGAATTTATCCGATCACATTTTATTCTGCACTGATTTTGATATTTCGCACCGCAACTCCGGTCTCACTGACAATGATATCCTTGATCTGTGCCACTTTAGACCCATTGATTTCGCCGCCGGCTACCCGCACAGTAACACCACTTTCGTTGACATGGGCAAAACAATCCTGATAACCTTTGGCTTTAACCAAGGTTTCTATTGTTTTTTCCTTTTCCACGCTTTCATTGGCAGCCTGGATTTTCTTCTCCGCCGCCTGCTTGGCCTGGGCACTGGCATCTCCGCTCTGCGTCGTCTTCTTCCACTCCTCTGCCGCCTCACTGCGGGCACTATCCCGCTCCTGCTTTAATTGTGCCAAATTCTTGTTTTCTGCCTGCTCTCCGCTATTTCCATTCTGCTCCTTACCCTCTTCCTTCTGCTCTTTATCGCCGCTTTCTTCCCCCTCTCCGACTACGGGAAGAACCTCACTGGTAACCGCTACACTGTTATACTTTTCTGTTTCCACAGTCCAACGGTAATACCCCGCCG
>JAZRPL010000078.1:0-3959 GCA_045649245.1 Ructibacterium sp. | reverse complement strand
CTTTGGCAATGGTGGCTAATTCCTTGATATAGCCCCTGCAATCCTTATCCTCCATCATCGCAACACAAAAATAAATCGGTCGATCTAGTGCCCCTAACGCCTCGCAAAGTGCTTTTGCCGCAGGAACATTGTGGCCTCCATCCAATATTACACGGTTCCCGAACCATTCAAAGCGTGCCATGTTCTTTGCCATCTTTAGTCCGTCTAAAATGGCATCATCCGAAATGACAATGTTCTCCTTTCTCAAAACCTCTACAGTTTCCAGCACTGTGGCAGCATTGCATGCCTGAAATTGTCCGCAAAGCCCCAAAGCGTAAAATTTTCCATGATAAATCATTCCGCCTTGTTGTATTTTAGGCATCTTGGCAACAAAAAGATTTGCTTGTTGCTTCTTGGCTACTTCCCCAATGATTTGCTGCGTTGTTTCCGACTGCAGGGGATAAGAAATAACAGGCCGTTTTTCTTTAATAATTCCGCATTTTTCTCTAGTAATTTCCGCAAGTGTTCCACCCAAATATTGCATATGATCCATTCCAATGGCTGTCAAAACGGTGGCAACCGGCTTTGTCACAACATTGGTAGCATCCAGTCGTCCACCCATGCCGGTTTCCAGTATAACAAAATCACAATTTTGTGTTTTAAACCAAGAAAAAGCCGCCGCCGTACCCAAGGCGAACTCGGATACCGGAGCATCATATTCCTCAATTAACCCGCGAATCCGTGTGACAATCTCAGCCAGTGCCGCGTCAGGAATACTCTCACCATTTACTCGAATCCGCTCATTATATCGCTCGATATAAGGCGAGGTAAACAATCCGCATCGATACCCTGATTGCTGGAGAATTTCTGCCAACATTACTGCCGTAGAGCCTTTGCCGTTGGTTCCGGCAATGTGAATAACCCGCAGGGTTTCCTGCGGGTTTCCCAAAAGTGTCAGTAATTTTTTCAGCAAGGTATTGCCAAGTTCCCTTGCAAATTTAGGTGTTTGATGAATATAGCATATCGTTTCTTGATAATTCATAAGCAGATTAGTGTAAGCGAAATCCTTCTTCCGTTATAATGAGTTCCGGTTGCCCTTTAAGAACAGCAACCAAATCGTGAATCGTTTCTATTTTATCATGCAGAATTACACCGCCGCGAGCAAGGCAATCCGGTACATGAAAATCCGATCCGCTGGTCTGAATCAACTGATACATCTCTGCCCAACACTTGGCAACCGCATTGCGGGACGCATGCCACGGATGTCCATTGTAGGTTTCCACACCATCGATATACTTAGGGTCAATAACTCTTAGATCATTCCGAAAAGGGTGTGCCTGAACTATAAATATCCCATGTGCACGCAAAAACTGCGATGCCTCCGGCAAAGACAATTGTCTAATATTGAAGGTTTGATTATAAAGAACCGGAAGAAGATCCTCCGTCAACCCGTAAAGCAGATAATCATTAGGAGATCCCGCCAAGCAAAGTTCCATTCCCAGCAACACCTTCAAGCGAGACCCCGCCGAACGCTTTGCCGCACGGTAACCGGAAAGGAAAAATTCACGCTGTTCTTCCACAGAACATCCTTCGTGATTGCGAAAGGTCGATCCATTTAAATGGTCCGTAATTACAACACCTTCGTATCCGGCCTCCACATACATCTCTACCAATTCTGCAGCAGGAACTTTCCCACAAGAACTTACCTCGGATGTGTGTGCATGCAATTCCCATTTTCCCATCGGTCTGCCCCCTAACCTATCTGTCACCTTTACTTTTAAACGATACAAGCACCAGACTCTATCTCTTCCAAGGTAGAAGTAACCACCAGTTTTCCGTCCAGTTCAGCAGAAAGGATCATGCCATTGGACTCTAATCCCATCATTTTTCGAGGCGGGAAGTTGGCAATAAACAAAACATTTTTCCCGATTAAATCCTCTGGTTCATAGTATTTTGCAATGCCCGATAAGATCTGACGGCGTTCTGTTCCAACTTCTAGTTCAAAACGCAACAACTTCGAAGATTTAGGAACTTTTTCGCAAACCAACACTTTGCCAACACGGATATCCAATTTTTCAAAATCCTCAAAGGAAACCGCTTCCTTAAAAGGTTCTATAGCAACCGCTTCCTCTGTTTCTTGATTTAGTTCCGCTTCTAATTCTGCTAGTTTTGCCTCCGGGTCCAATCTTGCAAATAAAGGTTCAGGATTGTTCACTTTAGTTCCGGCAACAATGCCGCCAAAACCAGAAAGACTTTCCCAGGTAAGGTCTGCCCCGCCAAGTTGTGTCACAATAGCGTTGGCCGTTTCCGGCATAAAGGAGGATAACAAAGATGCAATAAAACGAATCGCCTCTGCCAGATGATACATAACCGTCTTTAAACTCTCTCTCCCCTCTTCACTCTTAGCCAAAATCCAAGGGGTGGTTTCGTCAATATATTTATTGGAACGATTAACAATCTTCCAAATGGCATCCATGGCATCAGCCACACGCAAATTCTCCATGCAAGCCTCTGTTTCCTTCGCACAAGCAATACAGGTTGCTTCTAAATCCGCATCAAAATCCGTAGATGCCCCCACGGCAGGGATTTCCCCATCAAAGTATTTTTGAATCATAGAAACGGTACGGTTTACCAAATTTCCAAGGGTATTGGCCAGATTGGAATTATAGCGGTCAATCAAGTTTTCCAGTGTGATGGTTCCATCCTGGGCAAAAGGCATCTCGTGAAGGAGATAATAACGTACAGCATCTACCCCAAAATTCCGAACCAAATCATCTGCATAGATAACGTTGCCGATAGACTTACTCATCTTGTCCTGACCATTTAAAAGCCAGGGATGGCCGAAAATCTGTTTGGGGAGGGGTTCTCCTAACGCCATAAGAAAAATCGGCCAATATATGGTATGAAACCGCAAAATATCTTTTCCGATAATATGCACATCTGCGGGCCAATATTTCTCGTAGAGTTCTTCCTTCTTATCCCCGCGATATCCGATGGCCGTAATGTAGTTGGTCAGTGCATCCAACCACACATAAATTACATGCTTAGGATTAAAGGGTACCGGAATTCCCCATTGAAAACTGCTTCTGGAAACACACAAGTCCTGTAACCCCGGCTTTAAGAAATTGTTTACCATCTCTCTTTTTCTGGATTCGGGTTGAATAAACTCAGGATGTTCTTCGATATATTGCATCAATCGGTCGGCATATTTTTTCATTTTAAAGAAATACGCTTCCTCGTTTTGCTTATGGACCTCGCGTCCACAATCGGGGCATTTTCCATCGACCAGTTGGGTATCCGTCCAGAAGGATTCGCATGGGGTACAATACCAACCTTCGTAGGAATCCAGATAGATATCCCCTTGGTCATATAATTTTTGAAAGATTTTCTGAACCGTTTCCTCATGATAATCATCCGTAGTACGGATAAATTTATCATAACTGGTATTCATCATGTCCCAAATTTTTTTAATCTCTCCGGCAACACCATCTACATACTCTTTCGGTGTGATTCCTTGCTCTTTTGCCAGTTCCTCAATTTTCTGGCCGTGTTCATCCGTCCCGGTACAGAAACAAACATCATACCCCAAATACCGTTTAAATCGAGCAATAGCATCTGTTAAAACAATTTCATAAGTATTGCCGATGTGCGGCTTTCTTGAGGTATATGCAATTGCGGTTGTTATATAATATTTCCCCTTAGTATCCATTCTCTTTTCTCCTTCATTCTTCTCCAAACATTGAGATATTCTCACAGGATTCCTGCTCTCCATAGGGAATCCCAAAGTGTTCATACGCCCGTTTTGTCACTATTCTTCCCCGAGGAGTTCGATGAATAAACCCAATCTGCATTAAATACGGCTCGTAAACATCCTCTACCGTGTCACTTTCTTCCCCGATGGTTGCCGCTAAGGTATCCAGGCCAACCGGTCCGCCGCCGTAGTGTTCAATGGCAGTACGGATCATCTTTTTATCCGAGGC
>JAZRPL010000077.1:0-1695 GCA_045649245.1 Ructibacterium sp. | reverse complement strand
GAATCTTAGCATCGGTGTAACCGAAGACTATCTGGTGCTGAGTGGGTTCTGTGATGATAACTTTACGGCGGGGAATCCTTGGTCTGCGCGGTTTATGCTGGTTGAGAAATCCGGCTTAAAGCCGACCATGGACTTTGAGGGGTTACATTTGCAGGATTTATCAAGCCAGATGGAAAATACATCGTCCATGTCTGCATGGCGCCGTAACAGATTGATGCTGGTGCATCCGGCAAGTAAAAATGTAATCCTTGACGGAAAATTGGAAAAAGATGCGGCGTATACGGCAGTTGCTGAGGAAGCACCAATTCCTATGCAAGAGCTTACAAGCGGAAATATAGTCAGTGAGAGTGACCTTCTTTCCGGGATGAGTCTAGAGACTTCGCATACCTTAACCGGTTCTAGCATTTCTGATTTAGGAACGTTAGGTACCTCTACCATGCGGCTTCGTATGGCATCTCCTGTCAATAAGTGGGATGCAAATGTTGCAGGGCATACGGTTCCCTATGGCAGCAGTACTTCCACCGCGGCTACTGTCAGCAACGACGGGTTGACCTTAAACAGTGATATTTCCAATAATATTGGCGTGGAAATGCGTGTATTTGACGTGATCACCGCTACCCAGGACTTCGAAGATGGCGCTATCGTAAAATACAGTGTTCGTCTTAACGCCACACCCGGCGGGACAGGAACCTCCAAGGCACGGACCTATGTCCGTGGCGCTGGAAAGAATATTGAAATTGTCTTTGACGGGGCTGGATATAAAATTGCCGGTACACAGTACAGTGACCATGTCCTGACACCGGGCACCTTCTATGATGTTGCCATTAAGAGAGAGGGCGATAATTTCAAATTCTATTATAAAGAATCCACGGCTACAGACTACACCCTATTACAGTCTGTTGCGGTTGGTGCATCTTCCGGGGATTACAATGTATATCTGGAAGCCTTCCATCAAGCAAACATAGGTTCCAGCGTAACCTATAAGGATTTGACCCTTTATACCGAGGACGCTGTGACGGTTGTAGAACCTGTTTCCGGAGATGTTGTTTCTTTAGAGGTAGCGGCGGCTTATGTAGGAGGCCAGGTTTCGGACGGAGAGAGCGGTAGTAAAGTAATACAGGTTGGCGAAAAGAGTGTAACCTTTACCGGCAATGCGTTGACAACCCGCGAAGGAGAAACCTATGTGCTCATTGAAACCTTTGCGCAGCAGTTTGGGTTTACGGTGCTGGAAGAAGGTGCAGTAAAGATTGTTACGCCCTATCCAACCCTCAATGCGCAGCAAAAAGCGGATATGCAATATGCCATTGAAATGTTTGAAAGTATGCCCAGTCTCTCTGTCGGCACTACGGCAAGTATTTTAGGTGCCAATGCAGCAGTGCGGGAATATGTAGACTTTGACGCAACCTTTAATGGGCAGAATTTAAATGCAGCGGATGTGGATGATACCGTTACCATTGCCCATGCGACGACGAATTCTATAGGCCTCGCTATATCCAATTATCTAAGCGGAACAACCTGGAGGGCAGATACCTGGCGTAAGACCAATACGGGTTTTGGGCCACTGGAGAATGTGGGAGATGCGGTAGAGTTCCGGGCTAAAGTTCCGGCGGATGGCTCCTTGACAGTTTTGGTTGGAACTACCGATGTTAAGCGTGCATGGTTAGAGATTACCGGCAGTCAAATCAAATGGTACGG
>JAZRPL010000076.1:0-4674 GCA_045649245.1 Ructibacterium sp. | reverse complement strand
GTTATTATAATATAGTTTGGTCAATATTTCAAAATTTTTCAAAATATACTTTTGTAAAAAAACAGAACAACTTAGATTAACATCTAAATCGTTCTGTTCTGTGGTGGAGCATAGGGGACTTGAACCCCTGACCCCCACACTGCCAGTGTGATGCGCTCCCAACTGCGCTAATGCCCCATAAAAGCGGATACACGGATTAGTTCCGCCAACGATTTTCATTTTATCATAGTTTTTCCCATTTGTAAAGAGGAATTTCTCTGTTTTTTTGATTTCGCCACATCTGCAAAAACCTGTGCCGGGAATCTTTCTCCGGCACAGGTTTCTTAGGGTTTATCCCTTTACTACAATGTTAATCAATTTTTTGGGAACCGCAATGCATTTGACGATTTCTTTCCCACCGATGAGTTCTTGTACTTTGGTATTGGCCAAAGCGACTTCCTTCATTTGATCCGGTGTCAGATCGGGAGAAATCATCATTTTATCCCGAATCTTTCCGTTAATCTGAAGTGCAACCTCCACCTCCGACACCTGCAATGCCGCCGGGTCGTAGTTAGGCCACGGATAAGTTGCCAGATCTTCTTCCCGACCAATCTGTTCCCACAATTCAAAGGTAATATGGGGCACAAAGGGAGAAAGCAGCACAATCAAGTTCTCCACCGCTTCCTGCAACAACGCCTTGTGATACTTGTCAGCCTCCACCTTTTCTTTATAAGCGTACAGAGCATTTACCAACTCCATCACCGAACTGATGGCTGTATTAAAACTAAACCGATCGCAATCCTCGGTTACCTTTTTGATGCTGGCATGAACTGCAAACCGCAGTTTCTTTTCCTCATCGCACAGGGACTGTTGGTCGATGTCTCCCTTTTGGCAAAACGGCTTCAATTCCTCCACCCCACGCCAAACACGATTCAAGAAACGATAAGCACCTTCCACCGCCGTATCATTCCAATCCAGATCCCGCTCCGGCGGGGCTGCAAACAGAATAAACAATCGGGCAGTATCCGCACCATACTTCTCGATAATCTCGTCGGGGCTGACTATATTTCCTACCGACTTGGACATTTTACTTCCATCCTTTAGTACCATGCCCTGGGTAAGCAGATTGGCAAACGGCTCGTCGCAACTCACATATCCAAAATCATGCAGCGCTTTTGTAAAGAACCGTGCATAAAGCAAATGAAGAATCGCATGCTCGACCCCGCCAATATACTGATCTACATTCATCCAATAGTCTGCCTTTTCCTTAGAAAAGGGAAGTTCTGTATTATGGGGATCGGTATAGCGCAGGAAATACCAAGAAGAACAAACAAAGGTATCCATGGTATCGGTCTCCCGCTCAGCCGGAGCACCGCACTTGGGACAAGTGGTATGCACAAATTCGGGACACTCGCTAAGGGGTGATTTTCCCTGACCGGTAAACTTCACATTCTCAGGCAGCAGAACCGGAAGTTGTTCCTCCGGAATCTCTACTGTGCCACACTTGGGACAATATACCACCGGAATTGGTGCACCCCAATATCTCTGCCGGGAAATTAACCAGTCCCGAAGCCGGAAATTCACTTTCCGCCGTCCAATTCCCTTCTCCTCTGCATAGTCAATCATTTTTTTCAATGCTTCCTGATTGCTAAGGCCATTAAACGCACCGGAGTTTTCCATGATTCCCTCTGCCGCAAAGGCCTCGGTCATCTCCTCCGATTTGATATCCTGTCCCTCCGGCTGAATCACAATCCGAATGGGAAGATTGTACTTCTTGGCAAAGTCAAAATCTCTCTGGTCATGAGCCGGAACGCCCATTACAATGCCGGTGCCATAGTCTAAAAATACATAGTTGGCTAAGTAGAGAGGGATTTTTTCCTCGGTAAAGGGATTGATCATATAACAACCGGTGAACTCACCCTCTTTTTCGGTATCGGTGGCAGACCGCACAATCTCGCTCTGTCCCTGTACTTTTTGAATAAAGGCTCGGCAAGCCTCCTCCTGAGGTTTCCCCGCAATGAGTTTTTCTACGATGGGGTGCTCCGGAGCAATAACCATGTAAGATACACCAAAAATGGTATCGGGCCGGGTGGTAAACACCGTCAATTTCTCATCGGTACCATCGAGTTGAAACTCCATCTCGGCACCTTCGCTGCGGCCAATCCAGTTGGCTTGCATCGACTTTACTTTATCCGGCCATCCGCCTAGTTTTTCAATATCATCTAACAAACGCTGTGCATAATCGGTAATTTTGAAGAACCATTGTTCCAGATCTTTTTTCCCTACTTCGCTCTTACAACGCTCGCACTTTCCATTGACTACCTGTTCATTGGCCAGTACCGTCTGGCAAGACGGACACCAGTTCACATAGGATTTTTTCTTATACGCCAATCCATGCTTGTAAAGTTGCAGGAACATCCATTGGGTAAACTTATAATAATCCGGCTTAGCCGTTGCCACCTCTCGCTCCCAATCATAACTAAAGCCTAGCCGTTGCAACTGCCCACGCATATTGTCAATGTTGCTAAAGGTCCAGTCTGCAGGGGGTGTTCCGTTTTTAATGGCTGCATTTTCTGCCGGCAGACCAAAAGAATCCCAACCCATTGGATGCAACACATGAAACCCCTGCATCTTTTTATATCGAGCCACTACATCTCCGATAGAATAGTTACGGACATGGCCCATGTGCAGATTCCCGGAAGGATACGGAAACATTTCTAGCGCATAATACTTGGGCCGATCTGTTTCCTCTTCAATACGGAAAGCACCTTCCTCCTTCCACCGTTTCTGCCACTTCTCCTCAATGTCTTTGCATTGATATTTCATTGGACTCTCCTCCATTCAGCAATTTTCTTTCCTAGTCCTTGGGTTGCTCTGTTGTCATAGACACAACGGCAGCATCTTTCCAAATTCGTTCCAAATCATAAAAGTCTCGCGTTTCACTCTGAAAGATATGCACAATAACCTCGTCATATCCCAAAAGTGCCCATTCTCCGGTACGATATCCCTCTTTGTTGACCGGGAAGATACCATCCTTGGCCATTTCTTCTTCCACATGATCACAAAGGGCCTGAACCTGTCGGTCCGAACCACCGGTGGCCAAGATAAAATAATCTGCCAATGTTGTCAGTTCTCCAACATCCAAAACTACAATATCCTTGGCCTTTTTGTTGTCTAAAACCTGAAAAATAGTATTTACTGTTTGATTCTCAAAAGCCATATTCCAGAAAACTCCTTCTTGGTTATTCTCCATCGAGAATAAAATGTTCCTGCATCAACTGCTGGGTTTCTTTTTTGTTATGAACAAAATAAGAACCGCCTCCAACATATTTTCCTGCACCCGGCAAGGAATGGAAAAAGATATTCTCCTTACCGGCTTTTATTACATCCGTCATTAATCCAAAAATTTCTCCGCCGGAAAAATCTGTTTCGGTATTTTTCTTAACCGCACCAAAAACTGCCGGCAAACGCAAAACACCCATGGGGGACAGCAACTTGTCCGCCGCAGCCTGATATAATTCCTGCTGGGCAGAAAGCCGACCTACATCACCATCGGCATAACCATTTCCGTCGTTACCTTTGCGATAACGCATATACATCTCTGCTTCCTCGCCGTTTAGTTTCTGCTTCCCGGGAGAGAGGTCAATGACCAGATCCTGCGCCGGATCCTCATACTGCATAGGAAAGGGAATATCCATGGTTACCCCTCCCACTGCATCAATCATGTCCCGAAACCCCTCGAAACTCAAGATAAAATAGTGTTCCGGCCGTAACCCGGTTACCTGTGCAATTTCGTTACTCATAACCGCAAAGCCCGAATAGTAAGCCGAATTAATTTTCTTGTCATTCCTTTTATTGCTGATTTTAGTATCCCGTGGAATCTGCAGAATATGAATCTCATTTTCCTTCCGGTTGATTTGACAAAGAAGAATCAAATCGGTACGATATCCGCCCTCGTCTACACCGGCAACCACAAAAGTTTCCGGCCCTTTTCGACTACTGCCGTTTCCAAGAAAATGAAAGGTTTCCCCGGTTTGCAAGGCAATAAAAAAATTATAAAACATCCATAGAATGATCAAAAGAGTCACAAGGAGCACAACGAATCGAATAGGGGATTTTAATCTCATACCGGCTCCTTTCTCCCATCACCCTCAGCCTCTCGCCGCAATAATAAATCGTTCCGGCAATGGACCGTGTCCGGATGGATAGGCTTTCCCTTCTCTACCAAATTCCGGATGGTAAAATCAAGAGCAAAAATCATGGCCTCATTTAAATTCTGATACGTCAATTCCCGCAATAATTCTACATCTGGATATACACGGTTTGGTTCAATATAATCTGCGATATAGATAATGCCCGAAAGCAAACTCATCTTGGCTTTTCCCGTAGTATGATATCGAATAGCATCTAAAATCTCGGGGTCATAAATCTCAAACCGGCTCTGGGCAATACAAGACCCTAATGCCCCATGCAGCAACCGTGGCATCCGGATCGACATGGAATCCGGTATAATACCGTATTCTTCTCTAAGGCATCGTTCTGCCTCCCCGGGGTCGATTTCCTTGGCACAATCATGCACCAGCCCTGCGATATAGGCTTTGTTACCATCCGCCCCATAATGCTCTGCCAACCGTACCGCTTCCTCCGCTACGCCGATGGAATGGCGATTCCGCCGCTCACTAAGGTTCTGGGCAA
>JAZRPL010000075.1:0-5427 GCA_045649245.1 Ructibacterium sp. | reverse complement strand
TATGACAAACCGTATCAACAAGTTTATCAACTGCCGAACAAAAGACATTGACCGCCGTGAAATCTACATCGTAGAGGGTGACTCAGCTCTTGGTTCTTGTAAAAAGGGCAGAGATGCAGAGTTTCAGGCGATTATCCCGGTACGTGGTAAGATTTTGAACTGCTTAAAGGCAGAATACGACAAAATTTTCAAAAGTGATGTTATTGTGGATCTTTTAAAGGTTCTGGGTTGTGGCGTAGAAATCAACAGCAAGCACAACAAGGAACTCAACTCCTTTGATCTTGATAACCTTCGCTGGAGTAAAGTAATCATTTGTACCGATGCCGATGTGGACGGATACCAGATTCGCACCTTGATTTTGACCATGCTTTACCGTTTAACACCCACGCTCATAGAGAAAGGATACGTCTATATTGCCGAATCCCCCCTCTATGAGATTACCTGCAAGGACAAATCTTATTTTGCCTTTAACGAAGCAGAAAAGGTCGCCATTATGAACCAATTAGAGGGCAAAAAATATACCCTGCAACGCAGCAAAGGTCTCGGCGAAAACCAACCGGAGATGATGTGGGAAACCACCATGAATCCGGAAACCCGCCGATTGATTAAGGTAATGCCGGATGATGTCATCAAGACACAGGAAATGTTTGATTTGCTTCTGGGCGACAACCTTGTCGGCCGAAAAGAACATATCGCCAATCACGGTCACGAATTTATTGATCTGACCGACGTGATGTAGGCAAAAGAGGAGTTGAACCTGATGAAAAAACCCATGATTGAAGAGCAGCAAATCACGGATACCCTGGAAAAAAACTATATGCCCTACGCCATGAGCGTTATCATTTCCCGGGCAATTCCTGAAATTGACGGTTTTAAACCGTCCCATCGAAAGTTGCTCTATACCATGTATAAGATGGGACTGCTGGGCGGTAACCGAACCAAATCTGCCAATGTAGTAGGACAAACCATGCGGCTAAACCCCCACGGCGACCAGGCTATTTACGAAACCATGGTACGACTGACCGAGGGAAACGGTTCCCTCCTCCTTCCCCTGGTAGATTCCAAGGGAAACTTCGGTCGCCAGTATTCCCGTGATATGGCTTATGCCGCCTCACGATATACCGAGGTTCGTCTTTCCAAGGTATGTAGTGAAATCTTTCGGGATATGGACAAAAACACCATTGACTTTGTAGACAACTACGATGGGACCATGCAGGAACCGGTTTTGTTGCCTACCACCTTCCCCAATATTCTGGCAAACCCCAATCAGGGTATTGCTGTAGGTATGGCATCGAATATTTGCAGTTTTAATCTGCGAGAACTCTGCGAGGCCACCATCTTAGTTATGAAAGATCCGGAAGCCGATTTGTCAGAGGTTATGCCTGCCCCCGACTTCCCCTTTGGCGGCCTTCTTCTTTATAATCGGGAAGAAATGCAGGAAATTTATCGTACCGGCCGGGGTAGTTTTAAACTACGCGCCAACTACGAATATGACAAAAAGCAAAATTGTATTGACATCAAAGAGATTCCCTATACCACCACTGTAGAGGCCATTGTAGAAAAGATTGTGGACTTGGTTAAAAGCGGAAAGATTAAAGAAATTTCCGACATCCGTGACGAAACAGACAAAAAAGGTCTCAAACTAACCATTGATTTAAAACGCGGCACCGACCCGGATAAATTAATGGCAAAACTATTCAAAATGACACCGCTACAGGATAGTTTCGGCTGTAACTTTAATATTTTGGTAGAAGGTTCTCCTTTGGTGTTGGGAGTCAATGACATTCTCTCAGAATGGCTCCGGTTCCGGCGCAGTTGTGTTCTGCGGAGCATCGCCTTTGATATCGCCCGCAAACAGGAAAAACTCCATTTACTGGAAGGTTTAGAATTGATCTTGTTGGATATTGACAAGGCTATTCAAATCGTTCGGGAAACCGAAGAAGATGCGTTGGTGGTTCCTAACTTAATGCAAGGCTTTGGAATTGACGCGGTTCAGGCCGAATATGTTGCCGAGATTAAATTACGGAACTTAAATAAAGACTATATTCTAAAGCGGACTGCCGAGATCGCCAAATTAAAGGAAGAAATTGCAGAACTGGAATCCATTCAAAATAGTAAAGCCAAGGTCAATAAAGTAATCGAAAAGCAGTTACGGGAAGCCGCCAAAAAATACGGCAGCGAACGCAGAACCGCTTTGATTTCAGAAGAAGAAACCATAACCCCGGATGACGACCAAATGATTGAGGATTATGGCATTCGTCTTTTCCGGACCGCCCAGAACTATATTAAAAAGATTTCTCTGGTTTCTCTCCGTACCAGCGGAGAACAACGGCTCAAAGATGATGATGTTTTGATTCAGGAAATCGAAACCACCAACCGAGAAGAACTCCTGCTCTTTGCCGAAAACGGGGATGTCTTTAAATTGCACGCCTATGATATTCCGGATGGAAAAGCCAGCCAAATGGGTGAATTTATTCCCAACCTGGTGGGCATGACAACCAAAGATAATATCATCGGGATGGTCTTAAGCCGGGATTACAGCGGCCATCTCCTCTTCTGTTTTGAGAATGGAAAATGCGCAAAAATTCCTCTCCAAAGTTATGCCACCAAATCCAACCGCAAAAAATTGACCGGTGGTTTTTCTCAGCATTCGCCCATCGTCGCTATGTTCTTTTTACCAAAGGACGAGGATATTGTTTTAACCAGCACTGCTGATAAAGCATTGACTGTAAACACCGAAAAAATTCCGGTCAAAACAACCCGAAGCAGCCAAGGGATTCAGGTCATGACCCTGCGGAAGAATGCACAACTCAAATCTGTTACCCTTGCAGCCAACTGCAATCTTGCTAGCTTTGCACGCTACCGCAGCCGAAACATTCCGGCCGCCGGCACCGTAATACGGGACGAGGACAAAGGCATCGAACAACTTGGCTTTGCGTTTGGCGAGGAATAATTAAACCATATTTCCCTGCACGCTTTCTCCTTTTTTGGAAAAATAAAATTTTTTAAATTTCTTGGAACTTTTTCTAAATTTCCCGGTCTAACCTAAATGTAAAGCATAAAACAAAAAAATACATCAAAAATAAAAGGAGAAAAAACATGAAAAACACTGTAAAGAAATTTCTTATCCCCTTAACCGCTTTGAGCCTGCTGGCTACCGGTGGCGTTTTTGCTACAGAGGCTCCTGCCGAACATGACGTTATGCTTATCAGCACGGATGCTGTAGCCCCTGTCATCAACGGCGCTACTGTAGACGGTGTTTCTGTTGTCACAGCAGAAGAAAATATCCTTATCCCCCTTCGTCTTGTTGCAGAGGGACTTGGTTACACCGTTACCTGGCACGAAGAAGATCAGTCCATTACCTTGACAAAGGGCGCACAGTACATTCGTATGGAAATCGGTCAGGACGCTTATTCCTTTGGCCGTCGTGCCCCGCAATCCTTGGGTTCTGCACCGGTCCTGGTAGATGACTGCGTTACCCACGTTCCGGCAACCTTTATCACAGAACTCTTAAATGGGTATTATAGTGCCAACGAAGACGGAACCTACAAAGTCGTAATCCCCAGCATTGTTACCGTTACTGCGGTTAACGAAGATGGTTCTTTGACAGTTTCCGACAGTTCCCTGGGCGAAGTCGTAGTTTATCTTGACCAAAACACCGTTATCACCGACTCCAAGGGCAATGCGGTTACCGCAGATTCCATCAAGTCCGAAATGGTTCTTGGGATAGAGTACTCTCCCGCAATGACTGCCAGCCTTCCGCCTCAGACTACCGCCATTGCCATTCGATTGGAAAATAGCGTAGAAGATGCAGAAGAAATCGAAAACGAAACTCCTGCTGAGGCAGCCACCTTCTCCGGCGTTATTACCGAGATCGATGGCGAACGTGTTTTTGTGGGCGAACGTCAGGATGCCAACGCCGTCTGCTTGATTGTAACGGAAGACACCGAGATCAAGCACGCAAAGAATAAGCGAATTTACCGGCTCAACGATCTGGAAGTCGGCATGGAAATTTCCGGCACACTTTCCGAAGCAATGACCATGAGCATTCCACCCCAGAGCGTAGCCCTGACCATTGAAATTAGCAAATAAGATATCAAAGAAAGAAGGGCTGTTGTGTAGTCAGCCCTTCTTTCTTTTACCGCTAGAAAACCTGCAAGAAAACATTGCTTGACCCTTTAAAACCATTTGATTCTTGGGATAAATTTTGGCTTTTTTTTCAAAAATACCTTGACAAACACAGCAGAACATGCTATACTTTTTAAGTCGCACTTAGGCGGCACCTTGTATTTACTTGGAGAGGTGTCCGAGTGGTTTAAGGAGCTAGTCTTGAAAACTAGTGATGCGAAAGCACCCAGAGTTCGAATCTCTGCCTCTCCGCCACTTTATTCTTTCCAAGAACGTATCAATTTCATATTTTAAATTCGGAGAAGTACTCAAGTTGGCCGAAGAGGCGCCCCTGCTAAGGGTGTAGGTCGTGAAAGCGGCGCGAGGGTTCAAATCCCTCCTTCTCCGCCACCATTTGGCAAGTCATTTTTTGAATGACTTGCTTTTTGTTTTTCTTCTGTTCTTATACATCAGGAGACATTGCTGTCATCTGGATCGGAGTCCGTGTGTACAGAAACAAAATATCACCCGCATAGCGGGTGATATTTTGTTTCTGGAATAGCCTAATACTACTTGCGATGCAAAACTTGTCTTTATCTTCCCTCCCGCCATGCCTCTGTTATTCGCTACCCCAAATAGGTTATTACTTAATCAGTTTTTCTTCTAACCCCATCGAATATCTTGCGTCCTTCTGCGTCTATATCGCTTAATCTTCTCTCTTATATTTCTCGCAAAATACCATCTTCCACCATCTTCTCAATGGAAGGCAAGGCTTCATCAGGCGTTGCCTTTGCCTCAAGAATTGTCCGAACAGTCTGGGATACCTTTTTATCATCACTAGTTTTCTTGGGCACTACCACATCCCTTGCCGGGTTTTCCCCCTTGGGGATAGCACCGTATTTCTCCAACAACGCATTCCAATCCTGCACCATAGCAGCCTCGGCTTCCGGGTCATCATTCTCAAAGATGTGTTCCATCTCGCACATACCATTTTCATCTAAGGCGTAGTTGATGTCGTAGGTTCTTGCTCCTTCTTCTCCTCTTCGCCCGTTTGTTGCTTCGACATTTTCCCGAGCATCCAATCCGGAATTTTTGCTTTGTCGTACCTTTCTTGTTGCTCTATGGTCAGAATCGGATCTACGCACATCGTTTCTCTCGTTGGTTTCTTCCCCTTCATTTTTTAAAATCACCCCTTATCATAATCAGGATAGTTCTCTCTTCTCTGTTCCGTGGTTAATTGATCCACATATCTTTTTTGAACAGCACGGCTTTCCTTCTCCAACAACGCATTCCAATCCTGCACCATAGCAGCCTCGCCTT
>JAZRPL010000074.1:0-9732 GCA_045649245.1 Ructibacterium sp. | reverse complement strand
GGGCATTGTAGCCTGTAAAAAAAGCAGAAACGATGGATTTCGTTTCTGCTTTTTTTGTATAACGAAAACCACGCTTAATAGAGGGTAAAGCCTTCCCTGTGTAAGGGAAGGTGGCAAAACCGGAGGTTTTGACGGAAGGGTTGTTGGTAACAATCCCTCAGGCTCGCCTTGCTCGCCAGCTCCCTTTACACAAGGGAGCCTGTTTAAAAATCACTTTATTTAATCATTTATGGGTAGTAGGTAGTCAGAGGGCTATGCCCAAAAATGAAAAACCCCCATATCGGGGGTTTTTTTTAAATATTGACGGAATAATTGGGAGATTCCTTGGTAATGTTTACATCGTGGGGATGGCTTTCTTTAAGACCTGCACCGGTAATGCGGACAAATTTACCATTTTGTTTTAGTAAAGGAATACTTTTTGTACCGCAATAGCCCATGCCGGAACGAAGACCGCCCAACAATTGATAAATGGTATCAGATACCGGACCTTTATAAGGAACACGGCCTTCTACGCCTTCAGGAACCAGTTTTTTCATGCCCTGCTGGAAGTAACGGTCCTTGCTGCCATCGTTCATAGCACCTAAGGAGCCCATACCCCGATAAACTTTAAATTGACGGCCCTGATAGATTTCGGTATCCCCGGGGCTTTCGTCACAACCTGCAAAGATACTGCCCATCATAATCACATCGGCACCGGCGGCAATGGCTTTTACCAAGTCACCGGAGTATTTGATACCGCCGTCGGCAATGACCGGAATGCCATATTTAAAGGCAACCTCTGCAACATCACAAATGGCGGTAATCTGGGGAACACCAATACCGGCAATGACACGGGTGGTACAGATCGAACCGGGTCCGATTCCCACTTTTACGGCGTCTGCACCGGCTTTAATTAGAAACTCTGCGGCTTCTGCGGTGGCAATGTTTCCCGCAATAACCTGAAGATCAGGGAAAGCATCTTTGATTTTACGCAGACAATCGGCGATATTTTGAGAATGGCCATGGGCAGAGTCTAAAACAACGGCATCAACTTTTGCCGCAACCAGTTTTTCGGTTCTCTCCAACACATCTGCGGTTACGCCCAAAGCGGCACCGGCCAAGAGCCGGCCGTTATCGTCTCTTGCAGAGTTTGGATACTGGATGGCTTTTTCAATATCTTTAATGGTAATTAATCCTTTTAAATGACCATTTTTATCTACGATAGGGAGTTTCTCGATTTTGTTTTTCCGAAGAATTTCTTTGGCATCTTCTAAAGTAGTCCCCACCGGCGCAGTTACCAAATTTTCCCTGGTCATACATTCCGAGATTTTCTTTCCATAGTCGGTTTCAAATTTTAAGTCCCGATTGGTTAAAATACCAACCAACTTATTGTTTTCGGTAATGGGAACCCCTGAGATTTTATAAGTGCTCATCAGTTCTTCCGCATCGTTTAAGGTATGATTGGGAGAGAGGGAGAAGGGATCTACAATGACGCCGTGCTCGCTCCGTTTTACCTTATCTACTTCTGCGGCCTGCTTTTCAATGCTCATATTTTTATGGATGATACCAATACCGCCTTCCCTTGCAATGGCAATGGCCATATTGGCTTCGGTTACGGTATCCATCGCTGCACTCATCATGGGGATGTTGAGGCGGATTTTTTGGGTTAATTGGGTAGAAAGATCCGCATCCCGAGGCAGAAAATCAGATTGTTGGGGGAGAAGAAGGACATCGTCAAAGGTTAATCCCTCTTTGGTAAATTTGTCAGTAAACAAAGTAGTGCACATCCTTTCGTAAAAGTATCATCCTATCAAACCGGAAGAACCGGAAAGCCAAGAACAAAATTGTTAGAAAAACCGCTGCCCGTACAGTTGCAGGAGCAGCGATAGTAAAAAAGTTCCTTAAAACCAATTTTATTGTAACATATTCCTTGTCTTTTCGTCAACCATAAATTTCACGAAAAAGCAAAGAAAAAAAGGGAAAAAGAGAGCAAAAAGGACGGCAAAAAGGCCGTCCTTATCCTATTTTTATTTTTGGAATTCCTGCAAAGAGGTTACATCCAGTTTGCCGGACTTCTTGACGGCTTTGATTCCGTCAGCGGCTGCTTGTGCTTCCGAAATGGTGGTCATATACGGAATCCGGTGCTTAATGGCGGTTTTCCGAATATAACTGTCGTCTTCCACACCCTGTTTTCCAAGGGGGGTATTGACAATAAAGTCAATTTCGTGGTTGGTAATTTTATCGGCAATATTGGGTCTGCCCTCATAAATTTTTTCAACTTTTTCTACCGGGATGCCCGCCGCTTTAATCATGGTATAAGTGCCTTCGGTGGCCATTAAACGGAACCCGCATTCGTGGAAGGTTCTGGCTGCCAAAAGAGCCTCGGGCTTGTCGGCGTCACTGACGCTGATCAGGATGGTTCCGCTCATGGGAAGGGTGTTTCCGGTGGCCTCTTGTGCTTTGGAAAAGGCTTCGCCGAAACTGGATCCAATACCTAAAACTTCGCCGGTGGAGCGCATTTCAGGACCCAGAAGAGGATCTACCTCGGGGAACATATTAAAGGGGAAGACCGCTTCTTTTACACCGCAATGCCGGATTTTCTTTTCCTTTAATGCCGGAACCGGAGAGGTGCGGCCGGTTAAGTGGCCGGTCATAATATCGGTGGCAAGACGGACCATGTTAATGCCGCAAACCTTAGAAACCAGCGGCACTGTACGAGAGGCACGGGGGTTGGCTTCCAGCACATAAACCACACCGTCCTCAATGGCGTATTGCATATTCATCAGACCCACAACATGCATTTCTGCAGCAATCTTTTTGGTATATTCTTTGATGGTTTCCATCTGTCCTACTGTCAGGCTCTTGGGAGGAATCACACAGGCAGAGTCACCCGAGTGAACGCCGGCCAGTTCGATGTGCTCCATCACCGAGGGGACAAAGACATGGTCGCCGTCGCTGACAGCGTCTGCCTCGCATTCGATGGCGTTATGGAGGAACCGGTCAATGAGGATAGGCCGATCCGGCGTAACGCCCACAGCGGCCTGCATATAATAGGCCAGAGACTGGCTGTCATAGACCACTTCCATACCCCGGCCGCCCAAAACGTAAGAGGGCCGAACCATCACCGGATAGCCAATCTTTCCGGCAATCTCCAAGGCTTCCTCGGTGTTTACTGCCATGCCGGATTCAGGCATGGGGATTTCCAACTTGTCCATCATGGCCCGGAAGAGATCCCGATCCTCGGCCAGATCAATGGTTTCAGGGGTTGTGCCTAAGATGTTAACGCCCGCCTTTTTCAAGTCGGCTGCCAGATTCAGGGGGGTTTGTCCGCCAAACTGTGCGATGACGCCTACCGGCTTTTCTTTTTCGTGGATACTTAAAACATCCTCTAAGGTCAAAGGCTCAAAGTAAAGACGATCCGAGGTATCATAGTCGGTGGAAACCGTCTCAGGATTACAGTTGACAATGATGGTTTCAAAACCCAGTTCCTTTAATGCTTTGGAAGCATGAACGCAGCAGTAGTCAAACTCAATCCCCTGTCCGATCCGGTTAGGACCGCCGCCTAAAATCATGACTTTTTGCTTGCCGCTGTTTCCAACCGGACAATCGTCTTCGATATGATAACTGGAATAGTAGTAGGCTGCATCCTCGGTACCGCTGACATGGACGCCTTCCCAACGCTCGATAATGCCGGCATCCAGTCTTGCTTTACGGATATCAGATTCTTCCACTTGCAGGAGTTTGGCAAGATATCGATCCGAGAACCCGTCTCGCTTTGCCGTCTTTAGGGTTTCCGGATCCGGAACCGTGCCCGCTTTGGCTTTTAACGATTCCTCTTCGTTGACCAGTTCCCGCATCTGCTCGATAAAGTAGTATTTTACCTTGGTTCTCTCAAAAATCTCCTCGTTGGTTGCTCCTTTGCGAAGGGCTTCATACATGATAAAATGCCGTTCGCTGCTGGGTGTTGCAAGGAGTTGCAGCAATTCTTCCTTGGTCTTTTCTCCAAAGTCCTTAGCACCGCCCAGACCGTACCGGCCGATCTCCAAGGAGCGGATAGCCTTCTGGAAGGCTTCCTTATAGGTTTTACCAATACTCATAACCTCGCCTACGGCTCGCATCTGGGTACCCAGTTTGTCTTCAGCGCCTTTGAATTTTTCAAAGGCCCAACGAGCAAACTTAATAACAACATAATCCCCGCCGGGTACATACTTGTCTAAGGTGCCGTATTTACCGCAAGGAATCTCGTCCAGGGTAAGGCCGCTGGCCAGCATCGCAGAAACCAAGGCAATAGGGAATCCGGTTGCCTTAGAGGCAAGGGCAGAGGAACGGGAGGTTCTGGGATTGATTTCAATGACAATAATCCGGCCGCTGACCGGGTCATGGGCAAACTGGACATTGGTTCCGCCGATGACCTCAATGGCCTCTACAATTTTATAGGCCTGCCGCTGCAATTCTTTTTGCACATCTTCAGGAATGGTCAGCATGGGGGCAGAACAGAAGGAGTCACCGGTGTGAACACCCAGAGGATCGATATTCTCGATAAAACAAACGGTAATCATGTTGTTTTTGGAATCCCGAACCACTTCAAGTTCCAGTTCTTCCCAGCCAAGAACGGATTCTTCTACCAAAACTTGTCCAACCAGAGAGGCTTGCAGACCTCTGGCACAGACGGTTTTTAATTCTTCCTGATTATAGACCAAACCGCCGCCGGCACCGCCCATGGTATAGGCCGGACGCAGAACCACCGGATAGCCCAGTTTGTCGGCAATGGCAAGGGCCTCGTCTACCGAATAAGCCACTTCGCTACGGGCCATCTCAATCCCCAGTTGGTTCATGGTTTTCTTAAACTCAACACGGTCTTCGCCTCGCTCAATGGCGTCTGCTTGTACGCCAATGACCTTTACGTTATATTTATCCAAAATGCCGGCTTGATGCAATTCGCTGCAAAGATTCAGACCCGACTGACCGCCAAGGTTTGGCAGCAGGGCATCGGGGCGTTCTTTGGCAATGATTTGCTCTAACCGTTCTACATTCAAGGGTTCAATATAGGTAATATCGGCAGTATCCGGATCGGTCATAATGGTAGCCGGATTGGAATTTACCAATACGATCTCATATCCAAGATTCCGCAGTGCCTTACAAGCCTGCGTGCCGGAATAATCAAATTCACAGGCCTGGCCGATGATAATCGGGCCGGAGCCAATAATCAATACTTTATGAATGTCGTTTCTTTTCATAGATTACCTCACCCTTTATTCAATTTTTTAGTTCTAATCAACCCATCTTATCAATTATACCACAAATAAAGAGAGAATCAAGAAAAAAATTCGGTTTTGGGAAAAAATAGGGATTTTGTAGAAAAATCAAGGAAAAATTCAGGAATTTTTGCATAGAATACGAAAGATTTTAAAGGTCTAAACTTCTCGCTTTGGCCATTGACGGGAGGGCTTTTTATGCTATAATAAAGAAGAGAAAACGAAATCCCCAAGGAGAATACCATGAAACAGATCCTTTTTGTATTGCTTTGCTGTTTTTGTCTGGCGGGTTGTCAAGGCCCGGATTCGGGCTACAGCGAGACGCAATTTTTAATGGATACGGTGTGCAGGATAGAATCGGACAAGGCAGAGGCAGTCCGTGGGGCTTTTGCTAAAATTCGGGAGATGCAGGCGGCCACGGACCGATATCAAGAGAATTCTACGGTTTCTATCTTTAACAGGGCCGCCGCCGGGGAGAGAGTGGCTCTTGATCCCCATACCCTTGCCATTTTAGAGACTGCCCTCGCAGTTAGTCGGGCGTCGGACGGGGCTTTTGACGTGACGGTGGCACCCCTTATAGACCTTTGGGATTTTGGGGGCGAGGGCGAGGGTCAACCTCCTAACCGGAAAGAGATAGAAGCACGCCTTCCCTTGGTAAACTTTAATTACTTAGAATTAGACTTAGAAAACCATACTCTAACTAAAACCAAGGACGGGGTAGAGATAGATTTGGGCGGCGCTGCCAAGGGCTATGCCGCCGACGCAGCGGCGGCGGTGATGAAGGAGGCCGGCGCATCTTACGGGATGCTGAATTTAGGCGGAAATGTTTATGTCTTTGGGGAAAACCCCCGCCGATGGGACAAAAACTGGCAGGTGGGCATCCAAAAACCTTTTGATAAAGCCGGCACGTTTTCAAAGACGGTTACGGTAAAAGAAGGGGCTGTGGTAACCAGCGGCATTTACCAGCGATACAGGGAATATGCAGGGCAGCAATATCATCATATTTTAGACCCCGTCACCGGAATGCCGGCCAAAACCGGGGCTGATGGCGTAACCATTGTGGCTTCGGCGGGGCTTTTGGCAGACTGTCTTTCTACGGCCTGCCTGATTTTAGGAGAGGACGAGGGCCGTGCCTTAGCCAAAGAATTCGGTGCGGATATTTATTTTTCTTATAGGGAAGAAGAGGGAGGAGCAAGATGAGTCAGGAAATGATATTGATTCACGGGAATCTGATCACCATGGAAGAGACGGATTATCCGGACGGCTATCTGCGGATCAAGGACGGCAAGATTGCGGAAGTCGGAAAGATGGAGGATCTGGCCTATGATTTAAACGGGATTCCGGTTTTGGATTTAGAGGGAGCAGTGGTAACACCGGGACTGATAGACGCCCACTCCCATATAGGGATTTGGGAAGATGGCATCGATATAGAGGGGGATGACGGCAACGAGAATACCGACCCCATTATGCCCCAACTCCGTGCCATAGACGGTGTGAATCCCCAGGATCGGGCCTTTCATGAGGCGTTGCGGGCAGGGGTAACCACCGTGGTAACCGGACCTGGCAGTGCCAATCCCATGGGGGGACAACTTCTTGCCATGAAGACAGCGGGGATCTGCGCCGATGACATGGTATTAAAAGCGCCGGTTGGTATCAAAGCCGCTTTTGGGGAGAATCCCAAACTTGAGTATCAGGATAAAGGCCAAACGCCGGTAACCCGCATGGGAACGGCGGCGGTTTTGCGGGAAGCCTTATGGAAGGCACAAAATTATAAAAAACAGAAAGAACAGGCAAAGGGAGAAGAAGACGGACCGGATTGGGATTTTAAATGGGAGTCCCTTTTGCCGTTGCTGCGGGGCGAGATTCCTCTCCATGCCCATGTCCATCGGCTGGATGATATCTTTACCGCGCTCCGGATTGCCAAGGAATTTGGCCTTCGCCTTATTTTGGTCCACGGCACCGAGGCACACCTGGCCGCCCACCGACTGGCCAAGGAGGAGATTTCGGTATTATCCGGACCCATTCTTACTGACCGGAGCAAGCCGGAACTGAAAAACCAGAGCGAAGAAGCCCCCAAAATCTTAATAGAGGCGGGGATTCCCACCGCCATTATTACCGATCATCCCGAAACGCCGGCCAAGTATTTAACCCTCTGTGCCGGCACTGCCATGCGGGCCGGACTGACATTTAAAGAGGTATTGGCCGCCGTGACTTGTGTGCCGGCCAAAATCTGCGGATTGGAAGACAGGGTTGGGTCCCTTTGCCCCGGCAAGGATGCAGACTTGGTGGTTTGGGAAGGGATGCCGCCGGCATTGACAGCCAAACCTTTGTTGGTCTTTTGTGGTGGCGAAAAAATCAATATGGAATAAATAAAAAACAACCCGCTATGCCGGTGGATATTGATTGTAGATAAAGCCTTCCCTGTGCAAGGGAAGGTGGCAAAACCGTAGGTTTTGACGGAAGGGTTGTTGGTGACAATCCCTCAGTCACTTCGTGACAGCTCCCTTTACACAAGGGAGCCTATTTTTATTTACTGATTGTTTTCTACCAGAGCAAAGGAAATTTCACCTTTGGCGGCAATCTGGTCGCCCACATAGGCACAAACCTCTGCTTTTCCCATGGTGTTCCGCATCCGGGTCAGTTCCGCCTCTAAACGCAGGGTTTCTCCGGGAACGACCTGATGCCGGAACTTAAAGTCGCTGATACCGGTAAACACCGCCAGTTTCCCACGGTTTTCCGGTGCCCGTAAAATCACGACAGCGCCTACCTGTGCCAAGGCTTCACAGATTAAAACCCCCGGCATAATGGGCCGGCCGGGAAAATGCCCTTGGAAGAAGGGTTCGTTCATAGTCACATTTTTAATGCCAACCGCCCGTTTGCCCTCTTCCAGTTCGATGATTTTATCCACCAGTAAAAAGGGATACCGATGGGGGATACTTTCCATAATTTCTTGAATATTCAGTTCCATGATGCTTCCTCCGTTTTTAGTTTTCTCTTGCTTCTGCGCCTTCGTAAGAATCCAGAATTGTCTGATTCTCCATAGCCTTGCCGGTTCCGTATACCACACAGGTTTCCGGATCTTCGGCAATGCTGGTCTTTATGCAGGTTTCGTTCTGGATCAGCCGTTCCATGCCATAGAGCAGCGACCCGCCGCCGGTTAACAAAATCCCCCTTGCGCTGATATCCCCTACCAGTTCCGGCGGGGTTTCCTCCAGCACATTACGGATCTCGTCTACAATGGTCATAACCGTCTCAATGAGGGCATCATACATTTCATCCGAGGTGACCTGGATGGTTTTTGGCAATCCGGAAATCAAACTCCGTCCCCGGACATCCATAGCCAAAAGTTTGTCCCGTTTGCGGACACAGCCAATTTTCATTTTCAGTTCCTCGGCGGTTCTTTCGCCAATCAGAATGTTATACTTTTTGCGTATGTATCTGATAATGGCTTCGTCAAAGTTATTGCCGGCAATCTTGATGGAACGGCTAATGACAATGCCCCCTAAAGAAAGAACGCCGATATCACTGGTGCCGCCGCCGATGTCTACCACCATGCTGCCGCAGGGCTGGTTTAAATCAATCCCCACGCCAAGCCCCGCAGCCAGAGGCTCTTCGATGAGATAAACCCGTCTTGCGCCGGCCTGCATACCTGCATCAATGACGGCCCGTTCCTCTACCTCGGTAACGCCGCTGGGGACAGAGATAATGACCCGGGGTTTCCATAAACTACTGAAAAATCCCCGCCGGTTAATCCGCTGCAGAAAATACCGCAGCATCCGCTCGGTCACCGTATAATCAGAAATCACGCCCTCCTGCAGAGGACGAACCGCCACGATATTCCCCGGCGTCCGGCCCAGCATCTGCTGTGCCTCCCGGCCTACTGCCAACAACCGATTGCTGTCTTTATCCATGGCTACCACGGCCGGTTCTCTGGCAACAATGCCCCGGCCCTTGACATAAACTAAAATGGTGGAAGAACCCAAATCTATTCCAATGTCCTGTCCAAACATGTAGTTACCCCTTCTTTGTAAATATTACAATTGTGTTACAATTCAATTACAAAACCTATTCTACAACATTTTACAGGGCCTGTCAATGGCTTCGACAGAATTTTGGAAAAAAAGATTTTTTCAAAAAGGAAACCCCTAAAGGGCGGGGAAAAGGCGGGGAAATTTTTTCTTGACAAGGGGGAAAATCTGTGCTACAATAAGCGATGTTCTCTGGTCCGGTAGTTCAGTTGGTTAGAATGCCAGCCTGTCACGCTGGAGGTCGTGGGTTCGAACCCCATCCGGATCGCCAAAATCGGCACTGCCTATCGCAGTGCCGATTTTTTTGTATAACGAAAACCACGGGATCGTGGGGCGGTTTCGTAAAGCCTTCCCTGTGTAAGGGAGTAGGGGTCGATGCCTTCATCGACCCGCAACGGACAGATGTGGGCATCTGTCCCTACAAAATTTTTTATTCCGGCCTTTAAAGGGTTAGCCAGTTTTGGGTCATT
>JAZRPL010000073.1:0-1347 GCA_045649245.1 Ructibacterium sp. | reverse complement strand
CGGTTAGTGTCTCTACGGCACCTTGACGCCGCAAAATCAGATAAAGTATGGCTAAAACCATGGGGCCAAAGCCGCAGGCACTCAAACCACGTCGAAAAAATTCCAAAACATACTTTTTCATATCCCTTCATACCTCCTTCTGATTTCCGCAAAACAACGTCTGGAAACATACTCTCGATAGCCACACCTAAATATGGCATCCACACCGCCGCTAAACGCTGCATCAAATCGCAGAATACGATGTTCATTGGCAAGGGTAGATTTGTTAATGCGTATAAAATAAGAGGGCAAAACATCCTCTAAATCACGAAGCCTGTCTTGAATGCGATAGTGGTTGCCTTTGGTATCAATGGCAATTACTTTTCTGTCAAGAATGGTAATACATTCGATTTCCCCAAATTCCAATTTTTGCTTTTCTCTATCCCTGTATCCCATAATGCAGTCCGCACCGGAAAAACTGCAAACAAGATTCTCTATCTGTTCTGTCAGAGAGGAAGGCGCGTGAACGATTGCTATAATTTCTTCTTCTACATTTTTGTCGATAATAAGTTTGTATTTCATCGCCGGGGCTCCTTACTGTTTTTTCCTTTGTCCGAGGAAACAGAACACAGCCACCACTGTTGTAAATACACTGTACAGAACAATCGGCAGAATGTGTGCTGCTGCAACCTCGAAAATTCCGTTAAATAACGCTTTTTCCATTTCTGCTGCATGAACAAAAGGAAGCGCATTGGCTATTTTTTTGAAAGAACCTCCCACAAGATTCAAATCAAACCACACACCCGAAAACCACGCGGAAAGATTGGTCAGCAATGCGCCGCAAATACCGCCAACCTGCTTTACCCCCAAATCACTGCCACACAAAAGGCCCAGAGCAATATTAAAAATAGCCATAGGAATGATTCCAATGATTGCATAAATAATATTTACGCTAACAGTCAGCCCTAATGGGATTGCAAACAGATAACAGATAATGATTTGTCCGAGAGCAATGGGTAAAAGCGGAAGCATATATCCTATGATAAAGTCAAATCCTGTAAGGGGTGTTGTGTACAACCTCTGCAAGAGGGCACTTTCCCGGTCTTTGGCGATCAGGGTTGCAGAAAAAAGGGTCATAAACGACAGTCCGAATACGGTAATGCCCGGAGTCAGTGTGTCGATTTCAAACAGGCTCACCGGAATATTTGCCTGAATCGCACTAAGGAGCAATAGCAAGACCAAAGGAAAACCCAGACCAAAACTAAGATTGATTGGATCACGCAAAATCTCTTTTGTACATCTTTTTGCAAAAGTCATCATTCTCATACCGTAACCTCCTTCACAATAGAAACGAAAGCAGTTTCAAAG
>JAZRPL010000072.1:0-11615 GCA_045649245.1 Ructibacterium sp. | reverse complement strand
CTGAATTGCAACACTATTTTTTAAAGATCCATCACCATTTAAAGCAGCGGATAGAATATCAAATTCTATAACTTTAAGCATCGACTTTTCCCCATAATTTCCCCCAGAAATCCATAAACTTCCCAAAAAAATGATTCCGCCCGGCAAATAGCGACTGTCGGGGGGCATTTCCTACTACTGCCAAAGGGACCGTCCCAACGGTATTGGCCCCCAGTTTTATGGCAACAAAGCCACATTCTGCTGCATCTAAAACCGGTGCTTCCAGCGGCGAAGAAAGGGTTAGTTCTATGGTACATTCTTCCCCTTCAGCCAGAGGATAGGAAAAATCTTTTGTCGCTGTCAAGGGCAGCATTTTTACCTCCGAATTCTCTACCTCGATGGCATCTAGGGGAATCCCTGTATGAAGAATTAAGCAGCGCCGAAACCGTCCAAACAAGTCATCGTAAATATTCCTGTGATCATTCCAGTCATCCGGCGCATTTAATGTCACGCAGACAAGGGTCATTCCCTCCCGTCTTGCAGCGGAAACCAGGCATCGTCCCGCAGCCTTGGTAAATCCAGTTTTAACACCGATACACCCCTCATAAATACGCAATAACTTATTATGATTGGTTAGAGTTCTTGGATAGGCTTTTCCCTCACCGGATATGGTAATACTTTTGGAAGATACGATTTCTGCAAAGGCAGGGTTTTGCAGTCCGTAGGCTGTAATAACCGCCATATCCCTTGCGGTAGAATAATGGGTATCATCCGGCAGACCGTTGGGGTTTGCAAAATGTGTATTTGTTGCATGGAGTTCTTTTGCCTTTTGGTTCATCATGGCGACAAAGGCATCTACCCCTCCAAAATGCTCTGCAATGGCAACGGCGGCATCATTGCCGGAAGAAAGCATCAAGCCGTAAAGCAATTCCCGCAAGGTCATACTCTCACCGGCTTCCAGATACATACTGGAACCTTCCACACCGGCCGCCGATGCCGAAATTTCAACACAATCTTCCAGTTTGCCCTGCTCTAGCGCAACAATAGCCGTCATAATCTTCGTAGTACTTGCCATGGGCAACTTAGCATCCGCATTTTTTTGATACAAAACTCGGCCGGAGTCTGCTTCCAGCACCAAAGCCGCCTTTGCCGAAAGGTTTGGGGCCGCACTGACCGCCGGCAAAATAAGCGTGAGAAAAACCAGCATGGAAAGCCATACACAAAGGATTTTTTTCGCCATAATTCCACCGTCCTTTTCCCTCTATTATATGCAAAAGAACGGGCGAATCATGCACCAAACCGCCGAAAAAAAGATATAACTTCCATTTCAAAGGCCCGTGGCAACTGCCACGGGCCTTTTTTCTTAATTCTTTTGACTTTCTGCAACAATCTTATCCACAATATTTTGCGGTGCATCCTGATAACGGTCAAACACAAAGGTAAAGGATCCCCTTGCCTGGGTGATACTACGCAGATCTGACGCATAGGTATGCATCTCTGCCATGGGAACCTCTCCTTCGATTACGGTCATGCCACCGCCTGCAGGGGCCATGCCCAACATCTGCCCGCGCCGCTTATTAATATCACCGATAATATCGCCGGTGTAGGAGTCCGGAACCGTAACAGATAAATGTCCAATAGGCTCTAACAAAACCGGGGACGCTTGTTCCATGCCTGCCTTATAGGCCAAATTAGCAGCAATCTTAAAGGCCATTTCCGAGGAGTCTACATCATGATAGGAACCATCCACCAGGGTGGCTTTTAATCCAACCATGGGGTATCCGGCCAGCACTCCGTGCTGCATAGACTCTATCAAACCCTTTTCCACCGCCGGGAAATAACCCTTGGGCACACTGCCGCCAAACACCTTTTCTTCAAAAATTAGTCCTTCCTGATCTCCAGGTTCGAATTCAATCCAAACATGACCATACTGCCCATGACCGCCGGATTGCTTTTTATGTTTTCCTTCTACCTTTACTTTTTTGCGAATCGCCTCTCGATAGGGCACTTTCGGTTTCTCAAAGGATATTTCTACTCCGAATTTATTCTTCAGTTTGCTGACAATAACATCGATATGCTGATCTCCAAGGCCCTTTAATATCTGCTGTCTGGTTTCTTTGTTATTCTCCAGCACAAAAGTTTTATCCTCTTCCATCAACTTGGTCAATCCTTGGGCAATTTTTTCTTCATCGCCTTTGGCTTTGGGAACCACCGCCAAACTCATATTGGGTTTAGAGAATTCGATACCCTCTAATTGCAATGGATGATTCAATCCGCTCAAGGTATCTCCGGTTCCGGTCTTTGTCAACTTTGCCACTGCACCAATATCGCCGGCATTGAGCCGCTGGGTTTCTACTTGCTTTTTCCCTTGTACCACATAGATTTTCCCGACTTTTTCGTTGATATCTTTATTCATGTTATAAACCGTGGTATCCGGAGTCATAACACCGGAATATACTTTAAAATAAGATAATTTCCCTACATAGGGATCGGCCACCGTTTTAAACACCAACGCAGACAAAGGATCTGCCACATCAATTTTCAAACGGGAAGAAGTACCGTCCTTTTTGGTACCCATGATAAAATCTTCTCCACTATCGGGTGCTGGGAAATAAGCATGTATCGCATTCATCAGGGAAGAAATACCCAACTTATTGTAGGCACTTCCGCAAAGAACCGGAACAATATCTCCGGCTGCGACACCGGCACGTAATGCCTCATACATTTCCGGCAGAGTAAAGGCCTCTCCGGCAAAATATTTATCCATCAATTCTTCCGAGGTTTCGGCGACCGCTTCATTAATCATATCTCTTAGCGGTGCCAATTCCTGCTCCATCCCGGGGGGCATTTCAGCCGTAATCGTTCTGTCGCCGTCAAACTTCCGCGCTTCCTGCTCTACCACATTGATAAAGCCCGTGATTTTCTCCCCTTCCCGCAAAGGAAGTTGGAAAGGCGCAATTTTTTTACCGTATTTATCCTTTAATTGCTGCAAAACACCTTGGTAATTGACCCGCTCATCATCCACTTTATTGATAAAGAAAATCCGAGGAAGTCCCCTCTCTTCACAATAATTCCATGCTTTTTCAGCACCAACTGTCAATCCGGATTTTCCACTCAGCACAATAATAGCCGCATCGGCAACCCGAACCGCACTTTGTACCTCGCCTACAAAATCAAAATATCCGGGCGTATCCAAAATATTAAACTTCACGCCGTTCCATTCACAGGAAGCAGTGGCCATACTGATAGAGAACTTGCGTTTGATCTCCTCCGGATCAAAATCCATAACGGTATTTCCATCCGTGGTTCTTCCCATCCGGTCAATATTCCCGGAGGTATAAAGCATCGCCTCTGCCAGCGAAGTCTTTCCGGCGTTTCCATGCCCTAATAAGCAGAAGTTTTTAATTTTTGATGTGTCATAAATTTTCAAACGACAACCCTCCTAAAAAGTTAATTTTCTACCATATCTTCTCACTACCTAGAAGTTTACTCTTTTATTGTACTTGATTTTATTTGATATTTCAACCGAAAAATAAACAATATTTATTCAAAAAAATAGTCAAATTGCACAACAAATAGGAAGTTTGTCCTTTTGTGTTGACATAAATTCGAAAACCCGTAACAAAACCGCAAACCATCCATATGATAATAATGAAACGATGCCGGAAGCATTGTTATCTTAAAAGGAGGAAACCAATATGAATGAAAAAAATGACAGACGAAACCGACCGTCTGAAAAAAATGAAAACTGTTTCGTTTGCTGCCCAAACGGCGAATCTGTTGACCTCGGGGAGGAAAATGCCGTACGCGCAGACGCTTCGGAGGAATGTGTGGACACCAGAAAGCGTCGTGCCTGCGACTTTTCAGAGCCGGTCTGTATCAATGTAAGCCAAATTTACGATTCCTGCCGAGATCGTGATTGCGTAGTAGACCAGCGAGTTTATCTGACGGAAGAAGATCAGGAACTCGTGGATCGAGCCATCAATATCAAACTGAAAAAGGCAGAAATTATTTGGGTTTTTACCGATGTGGAACCCCTTTCCTTTCACCGCGGATACTTTTCCATTGACCTGAAGTTTTTTGTTCGCACTACTTTAGAGGTCTTTTGCGGTGTTTGCAACCCCACCATTATCCGCGGCCTGACAACCTATGACAAGCGCATCATCCTCTTTGGCTCTGAAGGAAATTCCAAGTTATTTAGTTCTAAATTTAACCCTAACGAAAATAGCGAGATTGCGGAATCCTGGCAAAAAACCAATATGCCTACCGTTACCGTTGAAGTTGTAGAGCCTGTTGCCTTAACTGCAAAAATCCAAGAGGAAGAATGCTGCGATTGCGGCTGTAACTGCGAATCCGATTGTGGAAACAATTGTGCATGCAACGTCTTTCCCCAAAACATCTGCAGTTGTTTTAACGGTAATCTGGTGGTCAATGACTGTGCAAGACAAGTCTTGGTTACTTACGGATTATTCTTTATTGTACGATTGGAACGGGATACCCAACTTTTAGTTGATGCCATAGATTTTTGTATCCCAACCCAGGAATGTTCCTCTGCCACCGAGGAAAGTCCCTGTGCCTTGTTCAACGATATCCGGTTCCCCATTGACGAATTTTTCCCGCCCCAAAAACAGCGGGAAACCAATGACACTTGTGGTTGTGGTTGTAACTGCGATTGATATCGGCTTTGTGAATTGTTGGTATCAAAAAGCAGAATCATTCCAAAGGCGGCATCCAAAATGGGTCAAAAGTGAATCGTCTTGTAGATGATTTTTTCTGTCTTTCTATTTTCAATCGAAAAGCCTCTCCTTTCTACAGGGGAGGCTTTTCACACACCCCTACAGATCCTATCATGCTTGTCATGCCGCCACACCCCATACTTTTTAATTTTTTTTCTTTCCATGGTTTCATCGGTCTTGCTATTTTTCGGAAACTAATGTATAATATAGAAAAATTAGGATATCTTTTAGATACTCCAAAACCAAAGGATATAAAGATTATGGATTTAAAAAAGATTGAAAATCGACGCCATTTTATCATCAACATCACGTATCTGGCCGTGCTTTTGTTCCTGTCCTTTCTCTTCTTAGAATACGTCATCGGTTGGATTATGCCCTTTTTGTTAGGGTTTCTCATTGCCTTGGCCTTTCGGCCCCTCATTCGTCTGGTATCCGATGCGACCAAAATTAACAGACGGGTTTGTGCCTTCACCCTAGTGCTTTTAGGGTATGGATTGGTAGGGTTTTTGGTTTGGTTGCTGGGAAACCGACTTTTTCAAACCATCAAAGACTTTTGTTTAAATCTTCCCGGCTTCTATGCGCAAGAAATCGCACCCTTTCTTGGGATGGCCAATGAAGGTTTCTTAGACTTTGCAAAATGGTTTTCGCCGGAATTTGCGGACCAAATCGGAGCCACACTGTCCGGTTTGCTGGATGGTCTTCAAACCTCTCTGGTAAACATCTCCACCGACGTCCTCTCTGCTCTGGCCGGGGCTTCTACCAAGTTGCCGTTGCTTTTGATTTCCTTGATTTTTACTATTTTATCTTCGCTGTTTATCAGCATGGACTACGACCTTGTCCTGTCCTTTATCAAACGTCAAATTCCGGAAAAAAACAAGGCTCTGCTGCTAGATATTCGCACCTACTTAGGCAAGACACTGGCCAGTTATCTTCGGGCCTACCTGATTTTAATGGCCATTACCTTTATCGAATTATCCGTTGGTTTCTTGGCTCTGCGAATCGAAAACCCCTTCGGCATTGCGGCCATTACTGCCATTGCCGATGCATTACCCATCGTCGGAACCGGAACCATCCTTTTGCCCTGGGCCGTCATTTCGCTGCTGCAACAACGGTTCTATCTGGCACTGGGCCTGCTTTTGCTTTACCTAATCATTACTGCAGTGCGGCAATTTGTAGAACCTAAAATCGTGGGAGACCAACTGGGAATCCCGCCTATTTTAGCCATTATCTGTATTTATTTAGGCTTTGTATGGTTCGGCATCATGGGTGCCATCCTCTTCCCGGTAACCATGAATATTATCTTGAGTCTGCATCGTGCCGGAAAAATTCACATTTGGAAATAACAAGAAGCCTCTTAAAAGAAAAAGGCTCGGGTTTTAACCGAGCCTTCTTCTTTTTTCTCACAATTCCGATTTCTTAATCAGTTCAGCCAGATAAAGTTCTGCCGCCGTCCAGCCGTCCATTCTTCCGCTTTTCACATCTGCGTCATAAGAAAGTCCATTTTGAATCATTCTTTTTAGATATGTCTCACCATAGCGTTTGCTTTCTGCAATGGTTTTATTCACCGCAAATAAGGGACGCCGGAATTCAAAATACTCCACCATTTCCTGTGCCTGTAAGCCGGACTCCTGCAATAGTTTGCAAAGCAAGAGTTCAGAAAACTTACCAATCATAATCCCCAATACCACGGTGGGCTGTTCCCGACTATCCCGCAGGTACTTCATCTGTTCTTGGGCTTTGCCCCCACGGCCGGCAATGATATTATTTAACATATCATAAACACGATATTCCACCGTTTGCGTTACTACCGCATCAATATCCTGTCGGGTCACCTTATTGCGTGCGCCCAGATAGTTAAGGATTTTATCCATTTCCATCTGGATTTTGCCCAGGGACAATCCACAAAGTTGTACCAGATAAGAAAGTTCCTTCGGGGCAATCTGTTTTTCCGCCTTGCGAAACTTCTCTTCCAGCCAAAGTTCCACCTTGTTAACCGGCAAAAAACTAAACTCCAGCACGCCGCCGACTTCCTCAATGGGCTTTAAATTTTTTTCCTTTTTTTTATCAAATTGCTCCTCTATAAAAATAAGGCAAGTGTACTCCGGCAGTCCCGGGATGGCTTCCTTCAGCCGTTTATATTCCCTGCTGTTGGCATTGTTGAAAAACCCGCTGTTTTTAACCACTACCACCTTTTTTTCTGACATCTGGGGGAACTGTTCCACCGCTTCCAGCACCGCTTCCACCTCTTGTTTTTTCCCCTCAAAACAAAATCGGTTAAAACTCTCCGTTTCCGGCGAAATCAATTTTTTCTCTATGGTTTCCACCTTATGCTTGAGTAAATACTGTTCCTCACCATAAAAAAAATAAATGGGTCGCAGCGTCCCGGTTTTGATCTGCTTATTCAGCTCCTCCAGTTTCATACCGCTACCCCCATTGCCTATAATATGTAATATTTCGAATACCGTTCTTGCCCAAAATCATGACCACCGTACCATCCCGATCGGTACGCCAGATTCCCACATCTCGCTTTCGTAAATAAGATAACATGGGACCGGACGGCTCTCCATAGGAATTTTCCGCTCCCACACTGATGATGGCCCATGTAGGATCACAGGCATCTATAAAATCTTCCTGTACTGACGAAATACCGCCATGATGCGGAACCTTTAAAACGTCTGCTTTTAGCGCTTCGCCTTCCGCTGCTGCCAATCTTTTGGCGGCGCCCCGCTCCAGGTCTCCGGTAAACAAGAAGGCCGTCGCTCCATATTCCACCCGTAAAACCATAGACATATTATTGATATTGTCTTTGCCGCGATATTCTTCCTGACCGATGACACGGTACCTTGCCTTTCCCAAAGAAATCTCCTCGGATTTTCGTAATCGAAACACCGGTATATTCCTCTCTGACGCCAACTGCATCAATTCCTGCTCCAATTCGGTTCCGCTCTCATATTCCGAAATATAGAAACAGCCAATGGGAAAATGATTTCTTAACAACCCAAGTGCTCCCAGCACATGATCCTCATGAAAGTGAGAGAGAATAACTGCATCTAGCCCCGATATATTCTGTAGGGAAAAATAATCCAAAAGGACATCTCCTTGGTCGCCGTCCCCGCTGTCAATCAACACGGTTCCGCCTTTCCCCGCCTGAATCAGACAGGCATCTCCCTGTCCAACATCCAAAAAACTTACCGAAACGGGACGAAGCCAGATAAAAAGAATCCAGGCTATCAGCAAAAACACCAACGCAACAATCCAAGCCGCCAGCAGTAACTGTTTTTCCTTGTTTTGATGCCATCTTGAATCTTTGTTCATGGGTGCATCCTTCTTTACATCTCTTCGGCCATCAGCGCCCGGTTTAATGTATCCTGCCATTTTGCAATATGCCGACGGTCCATAGGTGCAACACCCTCCAAGGGATATGGAATACCCATTTTTTTGTATTTGCTTACTCCCAATGTATGATACGGCAAAAGTTCAATTTTTTTCACCCTGGGCAGACGCTTAGCCTCACTCCAAATCTCCCGAATATAATCCAGATTATCATGGATGCCCGGAACAATGACTGCACGTGCCCATACATCAACAGGATGCTTTTTAAGTTGTGCTTTAAACTTCTCATACAACTCCATATTGCAACCGGTAATCTTCTGATATTCTTTGGGCTCTGTGTGTTTAATATCCAAAAGCAACAAGTCCACCAAATCCAGAATTTCCGCAACGTTACCGCCCACTGCACCGGAAGTATCAATAGCGGTATGGATTCCGGCTTCCTTACACTTTTTGAGCATCTCCAGCAAAAAATCCTTCTGCAGTAACGGCTCGCCTCCCGAAAAGGTCACTCCGCCGCCGGAACTTTCAAAATAAGATCTGAACCGGAGAATTTTCTGCATCAATGCATCCGCCTCTATGCTTTCTCCATCCTGCATATTCCATGTATCCGGATTATGACAATATTGACAACGCAAGGGGCAACCCTGCATGAAGATCACATAGCGTATACCCGGTCCATCAACCAACCCCATGCTCTCCACGGAATGAATACGCCCTATCGCCATGCTGACTTGCCCCTTTCCTGCAATTCTCAAAAGTTTCTCTTTATTGGGTTACATCTCCTCATGGAAGGTACGGCTCAATACCTCCAATTGTTGTTCCCTGGTCAATCGGTTAAAGTTTACTGCATATCCGGAAATTCGAATGGTCAAGGTCGGATACTTGTCCGGATGTTCCATAGCATCCTCCAAGGTAGCACGATTTAACACATTGACATTTAGATGGAAGGCATGCTGCCGGAAATATCCATCCAAAATTGCCACCAGATTCTTAACTCTGGCCTCTGCTTCTTTTCCCAGTGCCTCCGGCACAATCGAGAAGGTATTGGAAATTCCGTCTTGGCAACAATCTGCATAAGGAATCTTGGCTACAGAATTCAAAGAAGCCAGTGCCCCACTGCTATCTCGGCCGTGCATAGGATTTGCACCCGGTGCCAACGGCTCTCCTGCCTTTCTTCCATCCGGCGTGGTTCCGGTCTTTTTACCATATACCACATTGGAAGTAATCGTCAGTACCGACAGACTATGCTCTGCATCCCGATACGTAGGATGCTTTTTGAGTTCCCCAAAGAATTTTTTCAAAACCTCTACTGCAAGTTGGTCTACTTCATCGTTATCATTACCGTATTTGGGGAATTCTCCTTCTACCTCAAAATCAACCGTAATACCCTTTTCATTTCGTATAGGCTTAACCTTGGCATACTTAATGGCAGACAAGGAGTCGGCAACCACCGAAAGTCCTGCAACACCAAACGCCATAAACCGCTTAACCTCGGTATCATGCAATGCCATTTGTCCGGCTTCATACGCATACTTGTCATGCATATAATGAATGGTATTCATGGTATTAACATAAAGTTCGGCAACCTCTTCTAGGCACCGGTCATAGGCCTCTTTTACCTTCTCAAAGTCCAGAATTTCTTCCGTCATCGGCGCCGTGTTTTCCAAAACTTTAATCTCTTTTTTCTCGTCATACCCGTCATTAATGGCCATAAGCAACGTCTTTGCCAAATTGACTCTGGCCCCGAAGAACTGCATCCGCTTTCCTACTTCCATAGAAGACACACAGCAGGCAATGGCATAATCATCGCCATATAACTTCCGCATTTCATCGTCGCTTTCATATTGAATGGAGTCGGTAGAAATACTCATCTTGGCACAATATTCTTTAAATCCGGTGGGCAAATCAACACTCCACAAAACCGTCATGTTCGGTTCCGGTGCCGGCTCTAAAGTGGTCAAGGTATGCAAGAAACGGAAGGAAGATTTGGTTACCAAAGTTCTTCCATCATCGCCCATACCGCCAATGGATTCGGTTACCCATGTGGGATCTCCGGAGAACAAATCATTATATTCCGGTGTCCGCAAATGCCGCACCAACCGCAACTTTAGAACCAGATGATCAATCAATTCCTGCGCGCCGGCCTCGTCCAGAATACCCCGTTCCATATCCCGATTGATATAAATATCAAAAAAGGTGGAATTTCGGCCGAAGGACATCGCCGCACCGTTATTTTCTTTAATGGCCGCCAGATACCCGAAATAAGTGAACTGAATGGCTTCTTTAGCCGTTTCTGCCGGCAAAGACATATCAATTCCGTAACGAAGCGCCATCTTTTTCATCTCGCCAAAGGCCCGAATTTGCATCCGCAATTCTTCCCGTGCCCGGATAACTTCCTCGGTAGCGGGAGCGTTTTCAAAGGCTTCAAAATCTTTCTTTTTCTGTTCTACCAGAAAATCAATTCCATAAAGGGCCAACCGCCGATAATCGCCAATGATTCTGCCTCGGCCATAAGCATCCGGCAATCCGGTCATCAAGCCCACAGAACGCGCCGTCCGCATCTGCGGGGTATATGCATCAAAAACCCCATCGTTATGGGTCTTTCGGAATTCTTTAAAATCCCGTTTCCGTTCCTCATCCATCTCATAGCCATAGGCCTCTAAAGATGATTCCACCATACGCATTCCCCCATAGGGATTAATCATCCGCTTTAAGGGCGCATCCGTCTGTAAGCCTACGATTTCCTCATTCTCCTGGTCAATATAGCCCGGCTCAAAGTTATCAATGCCTGATACCCGCCATGTTTCAACGTCTATAACGCCTTTTTGAAGTTCTTCTATGATCAACGCCTTGACCTCTTGATATAACTTTTGGGTCTTTTGTGTAGGCGATGCCAAAAACGCCTCATCCCCTTCATAAGGCTGATAGTTCTTTTGTATAAAGTCTCTTACATCTACTGTATCCGTCCATTCTCCTGCTTGGAAATCGGTCCACGCTTTAAATCTCATATTTCCACTCTCCTTATGTCTCATAATATAAAGCTTTTCTGTAATTCTTACCTATCTATCATACCAAATAATGCATAAAAAAGCAAATAAAATTTCCTACCATTTCCCACTCTTTTTCCCAGTTCTTTTTGGCAACTTTGACGAAGGCTATTTTCTTCTGCCTTTTTCCCGCCTTTTCTCTATGGTTTATTTTCTATCAGCACAGAATTTTTATTTGTTATTTTTAAAAATTTTCAGGGATTTTTAATTTTTTGCAAAAAACCCTTGACATTTGGGTCGCTTTCTGCTAAAATGGCTTTTGTGTTCGCACCAGATTTGGCGGTATAGCTCAGTTGGCTAGAGCATACGGTTCATACCCGTAGTGTCACTGGTTCAAATCCAGTTACCGCTACCATGTTCCCTTTGGGGGACACTTGGCTCCTTGGTCAAGTGGTTAAGACTCCGCCCTCTCACGGCGGCTACAGGGGTTCGAATCCCCTAGGAGTCACCAAAAAACCTCACAACTGCATGGTTGTGAGGTTTTTTTATTTTCCTTGTTCCAAGTCCTGTACCTGTTGCA
>JAZRPL010000071.1:0-1322 GCA_045649245.1 Ructibacterium sp. | reverse complement strand
ACCCCTACGGGGTTATCGAGGGGGCGGTGATGCGGGGCGTCGTACACGCCGCCCCCTACAGATGCATACAAAAATCGCCACCCAAACGGGTGGCGATTTTGTTGGGAAATATTAGCCCTTACTACCAGCCTGGGTTGCGATGCGCAAAAGAGGGAGATTATTTCCCTTCGTGTTCTGCTTTGAGCCGATCATTGATCCAGTCGTCTGCTTCTTCCTTTGTAATCACGCGCAAATCCTCATCATGGACAGAAATGGTTGCAATATCCGGGTGATCTCCATAACAAGGAAAATTAACTAACGAAAAGCCATCAACTTCTTTCGCAAAGCAAATCCAGCCTTGCATTCCCTTGTAAACCCCTTCTTTTGCATAATGAGGTCTATCGGTAATGAGTTCAACGCTATCATACTCTTTCATTGTTTTCCTTCATTCTCAGCCTTGATCGTCTCATTTACACCGGCATCCATCCTTGGTATAACAATCATATCATCCTGATGAATGCTGATCGTCGCAATATCCGGTTTATCACCATACTGCGGAAAATTTACAAGCCAGTATCCGTCCGCACATTCATTATGACAAATCCAACCTTGCATTCCTTTATAAACGCCTTCGTTTGTGTACTTTTTCTTGTCGATAATAATCTCTACACAATCCATTTCTTTCATACTATTGATCTCCATACGGTGTAGCCAGTCTGATTTTTCCGTTGGGCATTACCATCCACCCGGAGATAAAACTAACTTCCTCACCATTATCCTTTCTTGGTATTTTTATAACAATATTTATTCTTTGCCCGTTATAATCCAATTTGTTTAGCGTATACTCCCCGGAAATATACTTTTCCAGACTTTGACGCTCTATTTCTTCTATTAACCAGCGCGAATCCTCAACAGCACCTAAGACAGAGAACCGTCCCCTGTCTTATGTCTTATATATTAGGAGTAGAAGTAACCGCAGGTAATGTACACGACAGCGTAGCATGGGACACTTTATATGACAATGTAACACATAAGCACGAAGTACAGTTCGTAACAATGGATGCCGGATACAAGACCCCTTGGATTGCAAAGAAGACCTTGGATGATGGTAAAGTTCCAGTTTTACCCTACACAAGATACAATGGAAACCAAGACAGATATAAGCCCTGGGAATATACCTACGACCCTGTAAATGATACATATACCTGCCCTTGTGGAGGTGTATTAAGGCATACAACCACAGACCGGGATGGTAAGAGAACCTACCGCAGCACACCAAAAGAATGTGTCAATTGTCCATGTAAGGCAAAGTGTGGAGCGAATGAAAAGGGGCAAAAGATATA
>JAZRPL010000070.1:0-2894 GCA_045649245.1 Ructibacterium sp. | reverse complement strand
GCGAGAGTGTGCGACATCAGCCGCACCACTGCCTACAAGTACATTGGGCTTTTGGAAGCATAAAATTAAGGGGTGGCCTGACCACCCCTTTTGTATCAGTTTTTTACTCTACTTAGCCAGCAGCTTTAGTGATTGCATTTTTGATATAAAGAACAATAGCTTCTGCAACACCATATTCTTCATCCCCTGTGCTATCCACTACACCCGCAAAAGTGATTACATTACCAACATTTAATTCCGCAAGTTCTTCTGCTTTGAGATATACACGAATACCGAATTCGCAATCAAATTTCACGCCATCTTCAAAATGATTTATCGTTGTGTTTTCATTTTCGTGCGACATAATATAGCAATTGTCCTTTTCAATCTCAATTACTGTTCCTGTGATTTTCAAGGTTTTGCCGACATAAGTTTCTGCTTTTGCCGCGTTACCGCCGATAGCATTCCATAATTGTTCTGCGGTAATACTCTCCGCAGAATTCCAAATATCTTCGTTAGATAATGTTTCCTTTGTTTCTTCCGTTTGCTTGTGGGTTTCGTCTTCGGCGTTACCGCCGCAAGCACACAGGGACAGGCACAATGTAAGTGCCAGAATCAGGGATAATGCTTTTTTCATAGTTTTTCACCTTTCTAATTTTGTTAGGATATCCACAGTATAACATATAGCATCAACAAATACAATATGTAAAAGATACAATATTGGTTGATTTTATTTTCTTCAACTATCACCGATACTATATGTAGAGGTGATAGTATTGCATACACGGATTAGAAAAGCCCGTGAAAGTATGGGGTATACAAGAGAACGATTTGCGGAAAAGTTGGATGTCAGCGTATCCTATTTGGCGGAGTTAGAGCGAGGTAGAACTGGCATATCTGTGAAAATGCTTATCAAGGTGTGTAATATCCTCGGATTGTCTGCCGACTATGTTCTATTTGGAACAGAGCGAAACGCCGATGCTCTACGGGCAGATAACATCCGCCGTATTGATGACAAGTACCTTCCGCTTTTGGATAAGATGATAGCTGAACTGTTATCACTTACTGATTTAGAAGAATAAGAAATAAGGGCGGAAAAATCCGCCCTTTTCTCTTTGCTTTTGGTATGTTATACTAACAGAAAACCGCAAAGGATGGGAACGGCATGGCATATAACGGACGGTATTCAATCGCAATTCGTATCCTGCTATTAAAGAAATACCTTGAAGCCAACGCAGGGCGAAACAGATATGTGTCCCGTGGTGATATGGAGGAACTTTTACGGAAACACGAATTGAGCGTGGAGAAAAAGGCTCTGTATGCGGACTTGGCGATCCTGGGGGATGTGTTCGGTTTGCAGTTGGAGTATGACACCCACCGAAAAGCCTACCGGCTCCTGAACCCGCCCTTTGAACCCCACGAACTGCGATTGATGGTGGACGGCATCCAATCCTCCAAGTTCATCACGCAAGCCAAAGCCCAGGAGATCACAAGAAAAATCAAGGCATTGGCAAGCAAGGAAACCTTGGAAACCCTGAACCGTCAGGCGTATGTTGCAGACCGTGTCCGCAGTATGAATGACAGCGTGGTAAATGATGCTGACCGCCTCCACGCAGCCATCCAGGGGGATTGGAAGATCGGCTTCCGCTACTTCCACTATTCGCCCGCAACCGGCAAAGATAAAACCTATTCCAAAAAGGGCGAGCAATACATCGTCAGCCCCTATGCTTTGCTATGGAACAACGGCAACTATTATCTTTACGCTTATGACAGCGAGCGGCAGAAATTCCGCTATTTCCGTGTAGACCGTATGGAGAACATCGGGCAACCGCTACCTTACCGCAGGGACGGACGGGAAGCCTACCAAGACAAGAACATCACGCACCAAAAGGCAAAAGTGTTTGATATGTATAGCGGCAAGGAATACACCGTCCGCATCCGTTTCCGTAATGAATTGGCGGATGCCGTAGTGGATCAGTTTGGCAAGGATGTGGGTATGTTCCCGGTTGATGAGGAACATTTTCTCATTCAGGTGCCAGTAGAGATCAGCCCGCCTTTCTTTGCGTGGATTGCTACTTTTGGCAGACGGGTGAAGATTCTTTCTCCCGAGCCGGTTGTGGAGAAGATGCGGGACTTTCTTCAAAGAAGTATGGATATGTACAAAGACGAGGGATGATGTCGCAACATCATCCCTCATGTTCATAGATGTAAAAAGATGTGAAACTATGTTCTGCGGATTTTCTCTTTTGGATGTGCCATCTGTGCCAAGGGCGAGAAGCGGTCAAAGTTTTTGGCAATGTCCGCATCGTAAATGGCACAATAATGTTTCGTCATTTTCAGGGTGGAATGACCGAGCAGCTTTTGGAGCATAAACGCATCCCCGCCACAATCCACCAAATACTTACGGGCAAAGGTATGGCGATAAAGATGGGTGCTTGTTTTCTCCACCCCACGGGATTGATTGTGTCGGGCTACTGCGAGCCGCAGGGCGTTCATAGAGAGCATACCACCATACTGATCGCAGAACAGATAATCGTCTGCCTTACCCCTGCGGACGGCCATATACTCCCGCAGAATGGACACCATCACCGAGCAGAGCGGCACGGTTTGGATTTTTCCGTTTTTGTTGTGCCGGAAGATAATCTGCTTTGTATCCAAGTCCACATCCCGGTTTTGAATATTGCGGACGGTAGAGGCACGGCATCCGCAGTTCATCAGAAAATTGACGATTACCCAGTTGCGGAAATCGCAAAAGGAGCAATCCTTTTTCGGGCGTTTCAGGATGGCTTCCAATTCTTCATCGGTGTAAGACTCTTTCACCGTTTCCTTGTCTTTGATATGGGGCATTGGCGGCACAGCCATACCTTCCCGCTGACACCATCCCAAAAAGGTGCGTAAGACACGGCAATAGGATG
>JAZRPL010000069.1:0-7159 GCA_045649245.1 Ructibacterium sp. | reverse complement strand
TTCGTAATCTACCACAAGAACACTTGGATTCTGTTGTTTCTTTAATTAACAACAGACCTCGTAAATGCTTGGGATATTTATCGCCGATTGAGTTTATTAACAAAAGTGTTGCACTTGGCTTGACAATCTGACGAGGCTTTTCTTTTTCTACAAACTTCGACGCTCTTTACTATACTTTTGTCAAGTCAGGAGAACAGTGAATAATAGGACCTACTAACTTTTCCATATTTTTTCAACTGTTTTTCCTTTAACACTTTTCTCTAGAACCCGCGAGAATACTGGATTTTCTCGCATCCGATAGTATATGTAAATATCAAAATCGGCAAACTATTCTTTTAAATTGTAAGGACTTGACACAAGTAAAAATACTATAAAATTATAGCACTGTCCTCCTATCAAATCAAAATAGAAAATCATTGTAGATAAAAGAATATTTCATAAATCCCCATTTCAAATGGTTCACCACATAACTTATCACATAAAATATGCAAATTTCCTAAATCTAATCCCCTTTTTACAGACAAGTATATTCCATTTTCTCTTTCTTGACCTTTATATTCGCCACCCCTATATGCCCAATCATAATGTTGAACACATTCAATACATTTACCTTTATCGTCATACAATTCTATTATTAAAATACCGGAATGCGGAAATATATGACTCATATCTTCGGTTTCTTTAAACCGAAGTTTATTTAAAGCTCTAACTAATTTCTTTACATCTTTTTGTTCAGTTACTTCTTGATCTATTCCATCACCATAAAATATTATTTTAGCACTTGCCACATCATTAGATTTTATTTTTAGCTGAATTGGATATCTAATTGCATTTATTACTGAAACAAGTGCGACAATTCCTATCATTACACACACAAAGATAATTAATTTTTTCTTCATCATAACATCTCCTTTCACAAAATTCGACAAAGTTAGTGTCAAGACCGGTTTAAAAATTTATCTACTCTGTCATCTTTCTTATGCGTTCTTCATTTTCGTTACATCCACGACGATCTGTACTTTTTTCATTTCTATACAAATGAGATTATCATATACTTGTTTAATTATATCATGCTATGGCAAATATTGCAATTAGCAAAAGGGAGAAATATATAATCTGTATTTTAGCATCCTGCAACATAGGGTTTAAATTGTCGTTACACAAAACAAATCCCAGAAACGGCTTGTTTCTGGGATTTGTAATAGATAACAATTATCTCTTTGTGAACTGTCGAGGCGTTTAAAAAATGTGCCGGTGGCACATTTTTAGCCGAGAGCGACGAGGGCTATGCACGAGTCGCCCGATGTTCGAATGGAGATAAAAACAACACCCACATAAATTGTGAGTGTTGGAAAAATCTGTTTTTTATCTCTTTGAGAACTGAGGTGCACGACGAGCTGCTTTGAGTCCGTACTTCTTTCTTTCCTTCATTCTCGGGTCACGAGTTAAATAGCCGGCTGCCTTCAGCAAAGCTCTGTACTCCTCATCAACCTCTAAAAGCGCTCTGGCAATACCGTGACGGATGGCACCCGCCTGTCCGGTAAAACCGCCACCTTGTACATTAACCAAAACATCAAACTTTCCGGTGGTCTTGGTCAATTCCAGCGGTTGTCTTACAACAACTTTTAAGGTCTCCAGACCGAAATAGTCGTCAATATCTCTTTTATTAATAACGATAGCACCATTGCCGGGCACCAATCTAACCCTGGCAACAGATTTTTTTCTTCTTCCTGTTCCGTAATACTGTACGTTTGCCATTTGAATTTAGTCCCCTTCCTTTAGTTCTGCTCCCAGACAACAGGTGCCTGAGCCTGGTGTTGATGTTCTGCATCCTTATAAATCCGCAGTTTCTTTAAAGCGGCTCTTCCCAATGTATTGTGGGGAATCATGCCGGCAACTGCCAGTTCCATTGCCTTCTCAGGCCGGGTTGCCATCAGTTCCTTGTAGGAAACTTCCTTCAAGTGACCGATATAACCGGTGTGTCTGTACCACTTCTTCTGAAGCAACTTGTTTCCGGTTAAAACTGCATCTTTTGCATTGATGATGATGACATACTCACCACAATCTACACCGGGGGTGTACTCCGGACGATGTTTTCCTCTCAAAATGGTAGCAGCCTGTGCTGCAACACGTCCCAAGGGTTTTCCGGCAGCATCAATGATATACCATTTTTTCTCGATTTCATTAGCCTTCGCCATGTAAGTTGACATGCTCTTGCTTACCTCCTGTTTAAAAATTTTTAACGAGAACGCCTGTAAGGCATTTGTTTTTAGCGCCGCAATCTATTGCCTTCCTCCATTACAGTGCGAAAAACAAACGCCTCAACTTTTGGGCGCTTAGTTATTATAATATGCTTTTTTCTATTTGTCAAGGGTTTTTTTGAAAAATTTAATTTATCAATATACAATCTCTTTTTTTCTCTTGATTTCTCTCTTATTCTCTCGTTTATTCAATTTCGAATTTCATTTTTGTATAAACTTTCAAGTTTATTTTGCAAAAAAGAAAGGACGAAGCATGGCTTCGTCCTTAAAAATGTACCTGTCGGTAAACTCTTTTAGTGTTCATGCCCGCAACCGCAGTCACAATCACAGTCACAGTCGCAATCTTCCAAATCCAGTTCGATCACTTCGCCACAGTCAGGACATTTGAAAATACCGTCTGCAATATCATCCAGATCATCGCCGGTGAGGTCAATTTCTGCTCCGCAGTGCTCACACACCAAGGTATACAGATCCTCCTCATCGTCATATACGCCGAAGGCCTCGTCACCGATCATCTCGATAACATCCTCCATCTCTTCTATTTGGTCAGCCAGAAAACCCTGCTCACTATCCAGCAATTCCAGTTCTTCTGCCATATCGCCAAGAAGATTTAAGATACCGTCTATCAATTGACCCTCTGTAGTTTCAGTATCCAGTTTTAGGCCATCTGCCAAACCTTTTAAATATGCTGCACGATTTGAAATTTCAGACATCATTCAGTACCTCACTTCTTTATTATTTTATACTCTTTCCATGTACTCGCCGGTACGGGTATCAATACGGATTGCATCTCCCTCATTCACAAACATGGGAACCGTAATCACAGCGCCGGACTCTACTGTAGCCGGTTTTGTTACATTGGTAGCAGTATTTCCCTTTACGCCGGGTTCGGTTGCAATAACCTTCATTTCTACAAAGGTAGGCGGCTCTACCGCAAACACGTTGCCCTTGTAGGAAAGGATTTTTACCGTCATATTCTCCATAACAAACTTTAACGCATCCCCTAACTGATCCTGACTCAAGGGAATCTGATCATAAGTTTCTTGATCCATGAAATAATAAAGTCCGCTATCCTCGTAAAGATATTCCATATCCTTTCTCTCGATTCTTGCCGGCTCTACCTTTTCGGTGGGGTTAAAGGTACGTTCCACTACAGCACCCGTCATTACATTTTTCATTTTGGTTCTGACAAAAGCCGCACCCTTTCCCGGTTTTACATGCTGAAACTCTACCACTTGATATACGCTTCCGTCATATTCAAACGTAAGACCGTTTCTAAAATCACCTGCACTTATCATTGGTGAAACCTCCTATCTATGTTACTTATCTTCATTATATACCAAACAATATAAAAAAGCAATCTATTTTTTTAAAAAACTGATTTTCTCCGCCAAGCCAACAATTAAAGTTCCAACAGCGATTTTTCAAGCGGTGTCAGGTTTTCGATTCCGTCTTTGGTAACAAGAACCATATCCTCAATCCGGACTCCGCCAAACCCCGGCAGGTAAATTCCCGGCTCACAGGTTACCACCATCCCCTCCTCCAAGCGCACCTCTGACGCCGGAGATAAGTTAGGCAATTCATGAATCAACAATCCAACACCATGGCCCAAACTATGTCCAAAATACCTTCCATAGCCGGCTTCTTCTATAACCTGTCGAGCCGCACGATCTGCTTCTTTTCCTAAAATTCCCGCTTGGATGGTGTCCAGCCCCTTTTGCTGTGCCAACCGTACCGTTTCATAAATTTCCTTTTGTTGGGCACTGGCCTTTCCCACCACCACTGTGCGGGTCATATCAGAGCAATACCCCTGATATCGGCATCCAAAATCCATGGTAACAAAATCGCCCCGCTCTATTTTCTTCCCATCCGGTCTGCCGTGGGGCATACTGGACTTAACACCGGAAACCACAATGGTTTCAAAGGAGGTTCCCTCCCCGCCGCGTCTTCGCATTTGGTATTCCAATTCGGCCGCTACTTCATGTTCAGCAACACCGGGCTTTATCATGGGAATCACTGCCAAAAAAGCATCAATCCCGATCTGTTCCGCCGTCCGCATCCATTGGATTTCCTCCGCCGTTTTTACCATGCGCAGTGTTTCCAGTTCCCGAGAACATCCCTGCCATTTTGCTTTAGGCAAACCGTTTTGCAGCGCCTCATATTCTGCCACAGATAATTGCTCGTCTTCAAAGGCCAGACAATAGATGTTTTGTTCCTTCATCCGCTTCCCAATCTCTTCGATTCTGCTTTTGCCAGCAGTCTCAATCACGGTAAACGCCGACGCCTCTTTTCGGGCGGCCTCGGTATAGCGGGAGTCCACAAACAAAAACCTTGCATCTCTCCCCACCAAGGCGATTCCTTCGCCACCTCGAAATCCGGTAAAATATCGTAACTGCTGGGGCGAGGTCAGCAAAATCCCCTCTGCCCACTGCAACAGTCCTTCTAATTTTTCCACCATTTTTATCCCAACTTCCCTTGATAAATTGCCTGTATTTCCACGGCATCCTCCGTCTGTGTTCCGGCCGATTCGCAAATAATCCGCGGGCTAAGTCCCCGCTCTGCCAAAAGTTCTGCCAAAGGCTCAAATTCCGGTTCAAACTGGGTCTCAGCAAAGGTATGGTGCTTTTTTTCCCCTGCGTTGGTGTATTCAATCCGGCTATAATGGGCGTGAAAACACCTTGCCTGATAGGGATTTAGTTTTTTCTCCAAGGCATCTAAAACCGCCGCAAAATCCTCTTTCTGCTTCAACCCGCCCCGGGTCTGTGCGTTGATATGGCCAAAATCCAGCGTAGGAAGCAGTCGGTCACTCATCCGACATAAGGCAATGACTTCCTCCACATTCCCCAGTTGATTTACCTTTCCCATGGTTTCGGGGCAGATATAAATCTCTCCGTACCCTTCTCGCTCTGCCGCATCCAGAGCCCGATATAAAGTGTCTTTGGCTAAGTCAAGGGCCTCCTTGCGGGTTATCTTGCCGCAAGAACCCGAGTGAACGACAATTCTGTCTGCTCCCATCTCCTTTGCCGCATGGAGCGTCTTTAAAATATAGTCAATACTTCGATCCCGTTTTTCCTCCTCCACCGAGGAAAGACTGATATAATAAGGTGCATGGACCGAAAGAAGAACCCCTGCACGCCTTGCATTCTCCCCTAAAATTTCTGCCGCATCATCCGAAATCCGAACACCGTGCCCGCATTGAAATTCATAACAATCCAATCCATGTTGCCTTACCCACGCCGGTGCTTCTATACTGGATTTATTTCCTGCGGCAAAAAAACTTTCCCCATTCCCAGCCGGGCCAAACATTGCTTTTTTTTTCTGCTCTTGCATACTATACCTCCCTAACCACCGTTTCATACCAATATTTGTATATAGAAAAAAGAGCGGGGAAAAACCCCGCCCGACATTATTTGTATTTACGCTTTCTCGCTGCTTCGGATTTCTTCTTCCGCTTTACGCTCGGCTTCTCATAATGCTCTCTTTTTCTAACCTCAGATAAAACGCCTGCCTTTGCACAAGAACGTTTAAACCGGCGCAGTGCACTATCCAGCGACTCATTATCCTTTACTCTGATCTCTGCCATGGTTACTACCCTCCCTCCAAGTATGGTCAACACTAAGATGTCAAGGTAAAAAATTCTACTCCTACAATTATACAGACAAATATCTGTTCTGTCAAGCAAATTTTTAATTTTTTTTGTCAAACTAAAAATCTATTTCTGGATCATGCTGTGAATTTTCTCAATAGCGTCTGCAATTCCGCCCGTTTCATCAATCAATCCGCAAGCCACTGCTTCTTCTCCAAATAAAATGGTGCCTACATCATTGGCAATCTTTTTGGTTTCCATCATTAATCCCAAAAACCGTTCCTCGGTTATTTGGGAATTGCGAACCACAAAACTAGTTAACCGCTCCTGAATTTTATGGAAATACTGAAAGGTCTGAGGTGCACCGATGACGGTTCCGGTCATCCGGATAGGATGCACCGTCATGGTTGCCGAGGGCACAATAAAAGAATACTTGGTGGCCACTGCCAACGGGACGCCAATGCTATGTCCACCGCCCAAGACCACCGAAACGGTAGGTTTTCGCATCCCGGCAATCATTTCAGCAATGGCAAGTCCCGCTTCTACATCCCCGCCCATGGTATTGAGTAAGAGCAACAATCCGTCGATTTCATCATCTTCTTCAATCCGCACCAATTCCGGAAGCATATGCTCATATTTGGTAGTTTTGCTTTGGGGCGGCAAAATTGCATGGCCTTCGATTTCGCCGATAATACTCATACAACAGATTCGGCCTTTTCCGCTTTCCACCTCCACCGCCGACATCTCCCGAATCTTTTCCCCTTCTTTTTCCGTATCTTGCTGCTTCTTTTCTTCTTCTTTTGAGGTATTATTTTCCTTCTGGCTCATTCCTTCTCTCCTTTTCGCTAATTGTTACATCATTACTATGTGCAAAATTCGCTTTACTAATCAAAAAAAATGTGCTACAATGAATTTTGATAGTTTTTTGTAACCTGTAAAAGAAATTACTACAGGCTTACCCTTTTGACTTTTCCCTAGAATAGGATGTGATTTTCATGCCGATTAAGGTTCAAAACGCATTACCGGCCATCGAAACCTTGAATCAGGAAAATATCTTTGTCATTACCGAAACCCGGGCACTAACCCAGGATATCCGCCCTCTAAAAATTTTGATTCTCAACCTGATGCCCACTAAGATCGAAACAGAGACCCAACTTTTGCGGGTTTTGGGGAATACCCCCTTGCAAATCGATATCAATTTTATGCATATGAAATCCCACGAGGCCAAAAACATCTCCAAAAGCCATCTGGAAACTTTTTACGGGACCTTTGACGACTATAAAAACAAAAATTTTGACGGTATGATCATTAC
>JAZRPL010000068.1:0-9944 GCA_045649245.1 Ructibacterium sp. | reverse complement strand
CAGCTGAGACAATGCGATAATCGGAACTTTCAGTTCATTGGCAAGAATCTTAAGAGTTCTGGAAATCTCCGAGATCTCCTGCTGTCGGTTTCCACCTCGAATCGACCCGGTAATCAACTGCAAATAATCGATGACAACCATATCAAGTCCCTTATCCAGCATCAATTTTCGACATCGGGCACCAATTTCTCCTACCGTAATGCTGGATGTATCATCCACATAAATGCCTGCCTGTCCCAACACAGCAACAGCATTTCCGATTTTTCCCCATTCCTCATCCTTGATATTGCCTTTTTTGATTCGCTCTGCACTGATTTTTGCCTCCGCGCTGAGCATGCGGCTTGCCAATTGCACACCGGGCATCTCTAAGCTGAAAATGGCCACGTTTTTCTTGGCTTTTACCGCTACATTCTGAGCAATATTCAGAGCCAGACTGGTCTTCCCCATGGCGGGACGGGCTGCCAAAATAATCAATTCTGCCCCGTGAAATCCGGAAGTACGACGGTCAATGTCGATAAATCCTGTGGGGATTCCCGTCACGGTATCATCTTTTTGAGACAGAACTTCCAGACGATCTAAATTCTCGGTAAGGTATTGTCCAATATGCACCAGACCGCGTCCTCCGCGAGCCTGAGAAATATCAATAACACCCTGCTGTGCCGCAGCCAGAATATCATCGGTTTCCTCGTCTCCCCGGTAACATTTTCCCCGAATGTCCTCCGCCAATCGAATCATACGCCGCTGTACCGCTTTATCCCGGACAATGGCAGCATAATATCCAACGCTATCGGTTGAGGGCACTAAATTGGCCACTTCTACCACAAAGGCGATGCCGCCAATTTTATCCAAACTACCCCGTAACGTCAAATGTTCCTTCAAGGTAATTAAATCAATAGGTCTGCCTAAATTATAAAGTTCAATGATTGCCTCAAACAATTCTTGATGTCTTGCAATGTAGAAATCCTCGCTCCGCACTTTATCCAGCACGGTGGGTATACAGTTCCGATCCAGATAGATAGCACCCAACACCGATTGCTCGGCCTCGTTACTAAAGGGCATGGACATATCTTCAACCAAAACCGGGGGATCTTTTCTCTCTTCGCTCATTTTTTTCACCTGCTTTTTATTTTTCAAAACAGCGTTTTAGGATTCTTCGGTTACCTCAACTCGAAAGGTCCCCACAATTTTAGGATACAACGTTACATGCACCTCGCGAATCCCACAGTTTTTGATTCCATCGGGCAAATCAATTTTTCGCTTATCTACCGTAATGTTAAACTGTTCTTTCAAAGCCTTAGCCACATCCTTAGAGGTAATAGAGCCAAACAGTCTGCCCTCCTGACCAGCCTTAGCAGTGAGTTTAACCGTAATCTCTTTCAGACGATCTGCAATGTTGTTAGCCTTTAACTCCTCTTGATTTCTCTTATACTGCTCTGCACCCCGCTTACCTTCCAGTTCATTGAGCGCCTGTTTGGTGGCAAGTTTGGCCAAGCCCTTGGGCAAAAGAAAATTATTGGCATAACCATCGCTGACGTTAATCAAATCTCCTTTTTTCCCCTGTGCCTTTACATCCTGCAACAAAATTACTTTCATGTTGTCTCCTCCTTTTTTGATCCTTTTCTCCCTATCCTTCCATTATCCAAAGACCACTTCATCAATGGCCTCCCGCAGTTGTGCTTCCGCCAGTTCCAGATTATTGTTTTTAATTTGTGCACCGGCAATGGTAATATGCCCACCGCCGCCTAACTTCTCCAAAATCACCTGTACATTGACCGCCCCTAACGAACGCCCGCTGATGATGATTCGGTTTCCGTCCACCGCCAATACAAAGGCTGCTTCAATTCCGCGAATATTCAGCAAGTCATCCGCTGCTTGTGCCACAACCAGTTGGGGTTCTAAACACTTCTCTGCACACAAAGCAATGGCAATGTTGGAACGATATATTTTAGCACCACTAATGATTCTGGATTTTTGAAGATGCAATTCCATATCATTTCGGAACAGTCGCCGCATATTGACAGGGTCAACACCCTTTTTCCGAAGATAAGAGGCCGCCTCAAAGGTTCTAGAACCCGTTTTAAAAGTAAATCCTTTAGTGTCCAAATAAATTCCACTATAAAGGGCCTCTGCCTCATCAGGTTCCAAAGACAGGTCATTTTCTACATACTGCAGAATTTCTGTTACCATTTCGCAAGAAGAGGATACATAAGGTTCATGATAGGACAAGACTGTATCCTCGATAAATTCCTCGCTGCGTCGATGATGGTCAATAAGAACCACATCCCGAACATTCCGCAAAACACTGGGGAATTCTACAATACTGGGGCGATGGGTATCCACGATAATCAACAAACTTCGCTCGTCCAGCAGATCCAGCGCCCGTTCCTCGCCAATGATTCTCTCGTTATATTCTTCATTTCTAAGAAGGTTATCCAGTATCATATGGGTATGATTGTGGAGTCGGTCTAGGACGATATAAACATCTGCCTTTTGACCCCGCAACATCCGAAAAAGTCCTGCAGATGCGCCAAGACTGTCTGCATCGGCATTAGCATGCCCCATGATAAATACCCTTGATGCCCGCTCTGCCAAATCCCGCAAACTATGGGCAACAACCCTAGACTTTACCCGAGTGCTTTTTTCTACCTCGCGGCTCTTGGCTCCAAAGAACTGGAAACCTACTGCTGTTTTGACCACAACTTGGTCGCCGCCACGTCCTAAAGCCATATCTAAGGCCGTTCTGGAGAGTTCCTCGTTTTCATGGATAGTATCTTTAAACTGTCCCACCCCAATACTGAAGGTTACCGGAATCTGATTTCCGCAAGAAATCTCTTTGACCCGATCCAAAACGCTGAATTTCTCCTTCCAAAGTGGCTCAAACTCTGCAGCCTCGAAAAAAATCAAGAACTTATCCCGTTCATAGCGAATAGAAACGCCATTTCCTTCTTCCACCCAGTCGTTGATGCAACGTTCAATCTCTCCCATCAACGCACCATGACTGGTATTGGGCGTTCCTTTGAACACTTCGTCATAATTATCAATCACTGCGGAACAAACAACAATTTTTTGATCGGCCAATTGCTGCTTCATCTGTTTTTGCTGGCTCAAATCGGTAAAATAAATCCCCACCATCTGTGTTTGGCAACCTTCTTGCTCCACCGAAACCATCCGGCCGGTTACCAAATAGGGTCGTTCCCGATAAAGATATTCTTCCGGGGCCGGGCTACAATCTTCTGCGAACCGGCTAAACTGCAAATCCACAAAGATATCCTGAAGATATTCGCCAAACAACTCTTGCCGCCCCACCATCTCCTGAAATTTCAGATTATACCATTGCACTGCACCGTCAATGGTGGTAACTACCATAGGTGTGGGAAAGTTAAGCACTGCTGCACGGGTTGCTCCTTCGGCACAAAAGGAAAAGGTCTCCAACCGTTCCATTACCGCCCTCTTCCGCCTTCCTGCAAGAAAAAATCCGCCTATACTTATACCGGCAGCAAACAATACCTCAACAACGCCTAAGATCCAAATCCTTCCGGGCTTTCCCCATGTAAGAGAAAAGGTCATCAGGCCAAAGACAAAAAAGCCCACCGCTACATACAAACTCTCCTTCCAGAAAGTTCGTCTCCGTAAAACTTTGAATCCTCTATTCACGTCCGACATGATTTCCACCTGCCTTATGAAAACGTCTGAATTGCAATATGCCATCTAAGGTTCCCAAAACACAAAGGCCTTGAAACAACATTCCCATCAACACATATCCAAGCGCAAATACCGCCAGATAAACCGCCGCTCTTCCAAAACCCGACGGCAACTTTTCTTTTAGTTTATAATCAATCAACGAAAGCCCGCACACCGCAAAATATGCATAGAGCAATACAACTACATTTTTCAGTGCTGCCGTCCATATGGTGGAGTCTTGTGAAAAGGACGTCATCAGGAACATAAGCATCGCCGCATAGCACATAGACCGCGATGCACACAGCGTATAAAACGGCCTATATAAAACCCGTTTTGCATGGAATTTGTTTAAAAGGAAAATTCCTATCATCAAGCAAAGATAACTCCATACCACCGATGCACCTATCAAAAACGCAGGGAAAAACAAAAAAATCATATCCTCTATTTGTCCAATAGCCGCGTTCCATGATTTCTGCAATAGTTGCACCTGCTCCGGATTTTTATCTCCCGTAACAGAAAGCGCCGTTTCCATCATCTGTTTGCTGCTTTCCAATGATTCATGAACCAAATTTTCGATTCCATGTCCATCACCGGCTGCATTGAGCAAGACCAATTGTAGCATAAACCCGAAAAGAACCACGCCGGCTCCGGCAAACACGGTGGTAGAAAAGGGCTTCCTTCCTTTCAAAGCATTGCCCAACACCACTCCGGGAAGCAAACTCATAATCCCGACCAGTAACGATGAGAAAATATTCCCTGTCAAAATCATCAAAAACAAGACCGCCGCAACGGCAGCGATTCCGGAAATACGGGTTCCGTGTCGAACTCCCAAGAAAACCATCGGAGTCCCCGCCACCACAGTCATAATCAGTGACAATGCCGGAAAAATCATACCAAGAAGGGTCAGCAGTAGCGAAAAAACAACCGAAATCGCTGCCGCCATCCACAGTTTAACCCTCGTATCTTTCATAGCCATCCCTTCCCGCTTCAAAATACCCAAGCAGGGTATGCAAATCGCCAAATCGCCGCTCTAAAATATGTTGCTCTGCGATTCCGGCATCTAGCATACCTTTAATATCTTCTTCAATTTCCTCTGCTGTAATGCCAAGTCTGCTGCTTAGCAAATAGGTCTGCGTAATGAGCCGTGCCGCATCCGCTGTTAACTGTTTCCTGGTCTCGCCATCTGCCTCTGCTGCAATATCACCAAATAAGTCCGTTATATTCTGGAGAATTTCAATCTTTAATAATTCTATCGCCTTGATATTATTCGCAATATCAATTTCCATCTGCTCTCCTCCTCGCATATTGACGCCCAGTTTCAGATACAATTTAAGTTATTATATAATAATAACAAATAACGGCCTTGATTTCAACTATATTTTAAATAAAAACAGAAATTTTTTTCCATAAAAATCAAATCCCTCTCCCCATTTTCAAAAAATCTGCAAAAATTTCCAAAAAAATTGTTTTTTCCATTTTCTGCACACACCCAAAGGCTTCTTCATATAGTATTACAGATACATTCTGTCTTTGAAAAGGAGGATGACAACCTTGGAGAATCAAACCTTAGCCAGCCTCCCGCTGGAACAGACAGCCTACATAGAACATCTCAATTTAGGCGGTGACCTTCGCCGACGACTGTTGGATTTGGGTTTTTCCAGCGGAAGCCTTGTAACCGCACTCTTTCGAAGCCCCTTGGGGGATCCCACTGCCTATATGGTCATGGGCAGCATCATCGCACTTCGCCAAGAGGATGCGGGCCGGATTCTGGTGCGACCTTGCACAAAGGAGGCGTTTTGATGGTTAATCCCTGCCGCATTATTCTTGCCGGAAATCCCAACGTAGGAAAAAGCACAGTTTTTAATGCCCTAACCGGCCTAAAGCAACATACCGGAAATTGGTCCGGAAAAACAGTAGATCTGGCCTCCGGCAGTTTTCGATTTGGAAACCGCACCTTTGAAGTACAAGATCTTCCCGGCACCTATTCCATGATTTCCAACTCTCCAGAAGAGGAGATTGCCAGAAACACCATCTGCTTTCAAGGTGCAGATTTTACCCTCATTGTGGCCGATGCCACCCGCCTTGCCCGCAACCTTAATCTTGTTTTGCAGATTTTAGAAATTACCCCTCGTGTGGCACTTTGTGTCAACCTGCTCGACGAGGCGGAGCGACGGCATATTTATCTTGATTTAGAGGCCCTCAGCCGCAAATTAAAGATTCCGGTAATTGGCATCTCGGCACGAAACCGCCGAGATATCGTCCGTCTGAAAACTTTTCTTTCTCAACTGGCAGAGAAGGGTTTTCCCGCCCGCTCATCTTCGCCGCCGGTTCTCTATCCCTCTCCCGTCGAAACAGCACTTTCCATGGTTTCCGCCGTTCTTCAACCTTTGCCTCTTGGAGAGATCAATAACCGCTTTCTTGCTCTAAAACTCATAGATAACGATGTTGTCGCCGAAGGCCTTTTAGATTTCCTCCACCCAACAACGGACCAGCGGGAAGCAATTTTTTCTGCTGTAAAGGAAGCCCGCCAATATTTGACAGAGCAGAATATCCCGCCCATTGTTCTTCGGGATCTCCTTGTCACCGCCATGGTAGATACTGCTAAAACTATAAATGCAGCCTGCACCTGTTTGCCGGAAGAATTAGAAGAATCCTCTCGCCGCATCGACCGCATTTTAACCTCAAAACGATTGGGCATTCCCATTATGCTCTGCTTTTTAGGCCTTCTTTTATGGCTTACCATCTCAGGCGCCAACCTGCCCTCCGAGCTGTTAATGGAATGGTTTAACGCCCTCGATCCGATTCTTGACCGTTTTTTAAACCGGCTTGGACTGTCACCTTTTTGGATTGGTCTTTTGGTGGATGGGATGTACCGGACTACCGCCTGGGTTACAGCCGTCATGCTGCCCCCCATGCTGATCTTTTTCCCTCTCTTTACGTTACTTGAGGATTTGGGATATCTGCCGCGTCTGGCCTTTAACCTGGATCACTGTTTTAAGCGGGTGGGCTCTTGCGGCAAGCAAGCCCTTACCATGTGTATGGGGCTTGGCTGCAATGCGGTAGGTGTTACCGGTTGCCGCATCATTACCTCTCGACGAGAACGTCTTGCCGCCATGGTGACCAACTGCTTTATCCCTTGTAACGGCCGCTTTTCTATGCTGATCTCCTTGTCCAGCATCTTTATCGGCAGCATCTTCTTTCAAGGGATGCAGTCCGTAGTTGCCGCTCTGTTTCTTCTGCTCTTGATTTTGACAGGAATTCTGGCAACTCTGCTCATTACCAAACTGCTGACCTTTTTTTATTGCAAAGAAGATGCCGCTTCCTTTTCCCTGGAACTTCCACCGTTTCGGAAACCACAAATCTTTAAAACACTGGTTCGTTCTCTTCTGGATCGCACCTTACATATTTTAACACGGGCCTTGCGGGTTTCCGCGCCCACAGGTGTAGTGATCTGGCTGATGGCAAACCTTCAAATCAATGATGTCAGCATCCTGACTCTCTGTGCCGATTTTTTCGATCCCTTCGCCCGGCTGATGGGTCTTGACGGCATGATTTTACTTGCCTTTCTTCTGGCTCTGCCCGCCAATGAAATTGTATTGCCCATTCTTTTAATGGGCTACCTTTCCACAGGGCAAATGGTGGAGGCTACCAGCCTTGGTTCACTCAAAACGCTCTTAATTCAACAGGATTGGACTGTCCTGACCGCCATAAACGTCATGTTGTTTTCTCTTCTGCACTTTCCCTGTGCCACCACTTTATGGACCATCAAAAAGGAAAGCGGTAGCCTGCTTTGGACAGTGCTTGGTTTTGTAATCCCTACCGCTACTGCAATCTTATCCTGCATGATCCTTACAGGAATCTGGCGACTTTGCCAATTTCTTATCTAGAAAATATCGACGGCATAGCCTTTTAGGCTATGCCGTCCATCTGTTATAAAATTTTAGTGAGAATGAAGATCAGAATCATACCAGGCACGCCCAAAACGCCGGTAATCATGGCCGTTAGGGGATTGAGCGCAAGCCCCCATCCCGCTCCGCCAGCTAAAAAGTTCCAAAGAGCAACCGCTGCACCGCCCATCAGCCAACTACCTCCTAACCGAAGAAGCCACTTAAGGGGTTTGATAAAGATCCAGCAACATAAGTATAGCAAAAACAAACCGACCACATACAGAAAAACAGACCCTGCATCAAAGACCATGCTTGTTCACCTCCGTCTTCTGTTTCCACTATATGAAAGACGAAGGACAAATATGCCACCTTTATTAACTAAACACCGCCTGCACACCGTTTTCATCCCGATAGAAAATCTTGGTTCGATGGATCTCCCAGTCGATAATCCTCATCGGCTCCAAATAATCAGCAATGGCACTTCCCAAGAGGTCCGGCTTTAAATTTCGCTCTCCGCCGGCATCCAATACTACACGGATAGATACCATCTTCTCTTCCAGTTTGGTAATTTCCCAGGCTCGAATATATTCCATCAAATTTATCTGTTTTTCGCCCTTCTTTTTGGTTTTTTTGGTAACCAGAATCTCACCGGAACTGAAAAATTTTCGTAGCGAATCCTCTAACACTGCCCCCTCCACCATGGCACACATTTGGTATTCCGCAGCGGTGATATCCGCTGCTTTGCAATTTGGCTGATGTACAGCTAGCACCTTCAAATCCATAGGGAGATTTTGGTTTAACTTTTCCATGATTTCCGGGCCAAACACACCATCCTCAAACTGAATATCCACCGTTTCGCACCCACTGGTAACACCGATGGGAAGAGGCAAAGCAAAGGTCATTTTTTGATGAGGGTTAAAGCCATTGGAATACACCACCGGCAATCCGCTTCGCTGAATTGCCCGGGTAAAACAACGCAAAAGATCCAAATGGGAAATATATTTCCCCATGCCGGTCTTTGAAAAAACTACACGCCATTTACTCAAAACACACACCTCCTCCGAATCCGGCAGCGCCGCAACCGCTGCAATGCTCCCGACAAGACGGTGTAGTCACGCCTTGGCATGCCTTTTCATATTCTTCTAAAAAGAACTCCCGGTTTATGCCGATATCTGCATAATCCCACGGTAAAATCTCGTCGAATCCGATTCGTCGATGCGCGTAAAACGACGGGTCAATCCCGTGAATCCGAAAGGCTTCCATCCATTTTTCGTAGTCAAAGAAGTCCGTCCAACCATCAAATTTACAGCCTAGTTTCTGTGCGGTAATCAACACTTCGCCAAGACGACGATCCCCTTTGGCAAAGACCTCCTCTAAAAAACTAACATCACTGGCATGCCAGTTGTATACAATTTTCTTATTAGTAATAGACTCCTTCAGCGCTCTTGCCTTTTCTTCCATCTCACTGATCCTATTCTGCGGCTCCCACTGGAAAGGAGTGTGTGGTTTTGGCACAAAGAAGGAGGTGCTGACAGTAACCGAAACATTCCGGCCCTTGCGCACTTCTTTAGGCAGTTCATAAAAGGCATCAATTACCTTTTGGGCCAGCGCACCGATTCCCAACACATCTTCCATGGTTTCGGTGGGAAGTCCCAACATAAAGTACAACTTAATCCGGTTATAGCCACCGCTAAAGGCAATCTTGGCAGTCCGCATCAAATCCTCTTCCAGGACATTTTTATTGATGACATCCCGAAGCCTTTGGGTTCCGGCTTCCGGCGCAAACGTCAATCCGCTTTTTTTAACCTTTTGTACCTTCTCCATCAATTCCATAGAGAAATTATCCACCCGCAAAGACGGAAGCGAAAGATTGATTTTCTTATCTACCGTCAAAGCAAGAAGACCATCGGTTAAGGCAAAGAGTTTGGTATAATCACTGGTGCTAAGAGAGGTCATAGACATTTCCTCGTATCCGGTGGCGGCAATGGAATGTTTTGCTACCTCTAAAAGTTTCTCTACCGAGCGTTCCCGCACCGGACGGTAAATATATCCTGCCTGACAAAACCGGCATCCTCTTATGCAGCCCCGAAACAGTTCCAGCATAATACGGTCATGAACCGTTTCCATAAATGGCACAATCAATTTTTCGGGGATATAGGTCTGATCCATATCCTTGACAATCCGTTTCTTGACCTTTGCAGGAATCCCCGGACGATTGGGCTTAAAAGAGGCAATGGTATGATCCTCATGATAGGTTACATCATAAAAAGAAGGAACATAAACCCCCTCTATCTTAGCAATTTCTGCAAGATATGCCTCCCGCGGTGCTCCGCTCTCACGCCAGATCCGGTAGGCTTCTACAATCTCGCCGTTGAC
>JAZRPL010000067.1:0-4904 GCA_045649245.1 Ructibacterium sp. | reverse complement strand
AGAACGACATGGCTACGATCCGACTTACAGGAACGGATATTGGGGCGCTCAGTGGGGCCCCGGTTTGGGCGGCACAGGGAGGAAAAGTCGTTCTTGCAGAAAGTAACGGAGGCTATGGAAATTGTATTATCATCGACCACGGGAATGGGGTAAAAACTCTGTACGGACATTTAAGTGCGATTCTGGTCCGGCAAGGAGATACGGTGAGTTATGGAACCCAAATCGGCCGTGTAGGCTCTACGGGAAATTCCACCGGACCGCATCTGCATTTTGAGGTTTTGATTGACGGGACTGCCGTTGACCCTATGCAGTTCTTTTAGGGCAAAGGTTGAGAAACGAGGCGAAGTAGGAGATGTATATTAAAAAATCTGTGCTAATCATTGGTTCGGTACTTCTTGTTTTGGCGTCAGCCTTTTTGGCGATTGGTGCAGTCAATCCTTTTGGTTTTGCTGCTTTTGGAGAGTTGGTTCAATTTACCTATGTCAGCCGGATGATACAGGAAAATTATTATGAAGAGGTAGATGAGGACATTTATCGCAATGTGGCCCTGCAAGGAATGGCGATGGCTACCGGCGATCCCTATACCCAATATATATGGGGAGAGGAAGCGGAAGAATATTTAGAAGATGTTCTGGGGAACTATCAAGGGGTTGGGCTATATATTGAAAATCAAACTCTGGATGATACGATCCAAGTCGTCTCTGCCATTGCCGGAAGTCCTGCCGAAGCGGCTGGGATTACCACCGGCGATAAAATCTTAAAAATTAACGGCGAGAGTTTTTCAGGACAGCAAATGCAGGAAGCGGCAGCGGCCATGCGCGGTGCAGAAGGGACCGAGGTTGTGGTTACGGTATTGAAAAGCAGCACCGGCGTGACGGAAGATATCACTTTGATTCGAAAGGAAATCGAAGTACAAAGTGTTAGCGGCAATATGATAACCCAAGACATTGGCCGGATTAATATTACCCAGTTCCTTCCCGGAACCGCCGAAAAATTTGCAGAGGTCTATCGGGATTTGAGTGAGCAAGGAATGCGCAGTTTGGTGCTGGATCTTCGAAATAACCCGGGTGGTTTATCGGATGAGGCCGTTGAAATTGCAAATATGTTTTTGCCGGACGGGAGGGTAATCGTTTATACCCTAGATAGATATGAGCGCCGTGAGGAATATCGTTCTACCGGCGAGGCGGGCAATATTCCGATTGTGATCTTGACCAATCAGGGAACGGCTTCTGCCAGTGAAATTTTAACCGGCGCATTAAAGGATCATAATATTGGTGTTCAAATTGGAGAAAAGACCTATGGAAAAGGTGTTGTGCAAGGCGTTTATCAAGTGGGAGAAGATGGTGTTCTTTCGGTAACAATCGCTCGCTTTTACACGCCGAAGGGCATCTGTATCCATGGTGAAGGAATTGCGCCGGATGAGGAAGTTGTTATGGAACCGGAAAAATATATTCGCTTATCGGCGTTGTTGCCGGAAGAAGATGTGCAGTTGCAAGCGGCGCTTGCCTATTTGAAGCGGTGAGAACGCTAGGGATTCTCTCGGTGCAAAAGGAAAAGGCGGGGCGATTACCTTGGCCTGCGGTAAAAATCAAGGAGCGTTTTTTAGACGGCATCTCCGTGGTGGTCGCAGAGTTTTCTGCATCGGCAGCCAAGATACAAACTATGCCCGGTTGGCGTAAAAAATGGCTTCAAAGAAAGGGACAAAAATGTTTAAAATCCTGCGGCGCAGAGGCTGTGGTAATGACTTTGTCCTGTGCAGAGGCCTTTGGTAAAACGGAGGAAAGTTTGTCAACTGTTGCAATCGGGATCCCGGAGGCATTCATGCAGGAAGCGGTCTGTGCTGCCATGAAATATTTGGAAGGGACGCCGCTAGGACAGACGGCGTGGTTTTTAGATCGGGATTGCCAAAAGACAGAGGTTGCATTGCTGGGAGCGGTCAGCCGCAGGGTGCAATATCTTGGCATAATCACCAAGGAGCGGGAACATGCCGAGGTATTGGCAGAACAACTTTGCGAGGAATATGGTGTTAATCTGGAAATGCAAGCGCCCGGTTTTATTTTGCCGGGACGGACTGCGTTGGCAGTTGATATGGATTTGGGACAAGTACAGGTGGGTAGGGAGTTTATCATAAACGGCATGGAGGTTTCGTTGCAACTTGGTGGGTATGATGTAAATCCTAAACCCTTAATCGAAGAATTTCCTGAACTGTCCCAAAAACTTTCTTTTAAGGCATGGCTGTCCGGGAAAAATCGGTTGACAAGATAAAGAAATTCAATTATAATAAATATTTAGACATCATAGGAAAATACTCGTAGTAGTGAAAAAATATGGAGGTCAAAAAAATGGCAAGCAAGAAAGTTACTCTCACCGAAGAGGGTTTAAAAAAATTGGAGGCTGAACTGGAGTACCTAAAGACGCAAAAACGGAAAGAGGTTTCTGAAAAAATAAAGGTTGCGTTGGGCTTTGGTGATTTGTCTGAGAATTCAGAATATGATGAAGCGAAAAATGAACAGGCGCAGGTAGAGGTCCGAATCAATGAGCTGGAAAACATGTTAAAAAATGTTATTGTCATTGATGAGGAAGGAATTGACCGGACTAAAGTAGGCATCGGTACCAAGGTGCAGATTTTGGATGTAGAGTTTGATGAGACAGAATGGTATACGGTGGTTGGTGCTACCGAAGCAGATCCTACTCGCGACGAGGAAAAGACGATTTCAAACGAATGTCCTCTCTTTATGGCGATGAAAGGAAAAGGAGTTGGCGAGACCGTAACGCTGGACACCCAGGACGGACCGGTCAGTTATAAAATTCTGGCTATTGAGTAGATTGCAAAAGAAACGGTAAAAGAGGGGTAGAAGTATGAGTGAGCAGAATCAACAAAACAGCGGCCAAGGTGTTGTGGAGCGGGAGTTAAATGAAGTTTTAAAGGTGCGTCGGGAAAAATTGGCGACGTTGCAAGCGGAAGGAGAGAATCCCTTTCATATTACAAAATTCCAGCAAGAACATCATGCGGCAGATATTGTAGAGAATTATTCGGAATACGAAGGCAAAATTGTAACCATTGCCGGACGGCTGATGTCAAAACGGGTTATGGGAAAAATGTCCTTTGCAGATTTGCGGGATGGTTCCGGAAAAATTCAACTTTGTGTAAAGCGGGACGAGCTGGGGGAAGAACCTTATAAAAAATATAAAAAATTAGATATCGGAGATATTGTCGGCGCTGTCGGCGAGGTGTTTATGACCCAGAAAGGCGAAATTTCCGTTCGGGTATCCTCGGTGAAATTGCTGAGCAAGTCTTTGCGCCCCCTTCCTGAGAAATTCCATGGATTGACCAATACCGACTTGCGGTATCGGCAGCGGTATGTGGATTTGATCATGAACCCCGAAGTCAAAAAGACCTTCCGTATTCGCAGTAAGATTATGACAGCAATCCGAAATTACCTTGACAATCGGGGATATATGGAAGTGGAAACACCGATTTTAAATACCATTGCCGGAGGTGCGGCGGCTCGGCCGTTTATCACCCATCATAACACCTTGGATTTAGATATGTATTTAAGAATTGCCCCCGAACTCTATTTAAAGAGGTTGGTTGTGGGCGGTTTTGAAAAGGTTTATGAGATGGGTCGGTTGTTTAGAAATGAGGGAATGGATGTAAAACACAATCCTGAATTTACTTCTATTGAATTATATCAAGCCTATGCTGACTATGTAGATATGATGGATCTGACCGAGGATATGATTCGCACAGTGGCCCAAGAAGTTCTGGGGACAACCGTGATTACCTATCAGGGAGAAGAAATCGATCTTGGAAAACCATGGACTCGAATTACCATGATTGATGCTATTAAAAAATATACCGGTGCTGATTTTAGAACCGTGAAAACTGCGAAAGAGGCAGAAGATTTGGCAAAATCTATTGGCATTTCCTTTGATGAGGATATGGAAGGAACTCTTTCTAAAGGAGAAATCATTAGCCTTGCTTTCGAGGAAAAGGTAGAGGAGCAACTGGTACAACCCACCTTTATTACCGAATATCCGGTGGAAATTTCTCCTCTTGCTAAGAGATACGCAGATAATCCGGACTTTACCGAACGGTTTGAGGTCTTTATTACCCGTCGGGAATTTGGAAATGCTTTTTCAGAGTTAAATGATCCCATTGACCAGAGAGAGCGTTTTCTCAAACAGGTGGAAAAGCGTGAAAACGGCGATGATGAAGCCAATATGATGGATGAGGATTATGTCAATGCGTTAGAATATGGATTGCCGCCTACAGGCGGGCTGGGAATCGGCATTGACCGACTGGTTATGCTTTTGACAGACAGTTCTTCCATTAGAGACGTGTTGCTTTTCCCAACAATGAAGCCGCTGGATAAATAAAACACCGTGTTTTCAAGGGTTCACGGGTAACAGATGCACGAATTTACCCACATTTTACCCATTTTAATAAATTGAAAACCGACTATATGACATTCCCTGCCATTGAATTTCTTTGGTAGGGAAATTTATTTTACACAAAAATTTTTATTGCAAAAACACATAGAACCCATTGTTACTCATAATCCGTTGTTATAAAATCCGTTTACTTATATAATATACAATAATATGGAGGTGTTTGTAATGATAACCAAAGATTTGGGGAAACGAATTAAAGAACATCGTAATAAAATTGGTTTGAGTCAAGAGAAGTTTGCATTAAGCATTGAAATGGATAGAACGTATTTTGCTTCAGTTGAGGCGGGGCGTAGAAATATATCAATTTGTAATATAAAGAAGATTGCAGACGGTCTTGGAATTTCTTTGAGCGAACTATTTACTGGATTATAATGAGGAGGTTCTATAATGTTAAGATTTAGAAATCCTGGAACACGATATAGTACTCACATACACATTATTAAACAGCT
>JAZRPL010000066.1:0-1767 GCA_045649245.1 Ructibacterium sp. | reverse complement strand
TGTGGTCATTTGCGTTTGCTTGTGGAAAGGTAATCAGCCTAAATTGTCAGATATGAAAGATAAGGAGTTGATCCGGTATATCCAAAATTGTGGAGTTACACTACCGGAACAAGCGGATGATATCAGTGTTCTTCGGGGAATACTCCGAGAGTTGGAAGAGGATCCTAATCACGAAGTTCCGTCATTTAGTGGGTTGTCCTATTGGGAAGATGTATACGAAGACTTGCGGAAAGTTGTGAAAACCTACTACAGGATCGATGATTAGGACAATTGGAAGTCTGATTTAAAAACAGTGGATTATGGTTTACTGAAAGGAGAATAAAAATGAAACGGTTTATTATATTATTCTTGCTTGTGTGTTTAACTTTGCCACTAAGTGCCAATTCAGTAGGAGCACTTGATTTACAAGGACAGAACAATGTTGTTTTATTGTCATCTTTAGACGAAGAACAATGCATAGTTATTCTTCGTGAATATGGAGTCTCTGTTCCCAAGGAATTAAGCTGCCTCGATCTTCCAGCACTTTTTAGGAGCATTGAAAATAATCCCGATATGAATTTTTCTTTTGGGTGGGTTACTTTAGAGAAATTTGTTGAAGAAGTGCGCTCAGTTGTAAAATCATACTATGGTTTTACAACAACCCTCTCTAACCTCTCTAATCGTGCCACGTCCTATACTTTACAGCACAGCACACTACATTTGTGGGATCCCGATACTATGCGTGATTATAATTGCTATGCCTATGCAATTGGGCGAACATCCGTTTGTCAACCGGGAGATTTTTCTAATCAATCGTATGACGGATCTGCCGGTATTACGGTGCTTGCAAAAGTAGTAAAAGATGATTTGAAAGAGAATCTAAATTTTGCGTGTGTCAAAACACAGAGCGTTTGCCCTTCTTCAGTAGGTGGATGGACGAATGCTATTGCTATAAAGAAAGATACTACAGGTGATTATTGGGGAGTAAATGATTACCATGTCTCGAAACTATCTGCTTACAGTTGGTATCACAAACCGGGACGGACGGCTATTTTGAAATTTATAACTGCTCCATCAAGTTCTGTTGCTTGGACCAATGAAGCTTATAATGGTGCGTACCTCGAACCGACGATTACATATGATAGTAGTGTGATGTTCTTGCTATATAAACCTTCTCATGGAAACACGGACTATGCATGGACTGGAGAACATTATCACGCCGGAGAAAAGCACTACTATAAATACACATATAGATGCCAAGATTGTCAAGATGATGTGGAGACAGTTTGGATTAGTAAAGCGTGTTCGGGACCACCGTGTTTGATTTCTGCGAATAAACTGGCGGATGAATACAGCTTAAGCCGGGTGTATCTGACCTCCCTCTCCGCCGCAACGTTGGAAAAGAGAATGAAATAAGTAAAAGGGGCTGTTGCAAAATAAAGCAACAGCCCCTAAAACTACGCATAATTCTACATCCTGCGGATGTAGGGGCGATCAGTGATCGCCCGTGGGCGTTCAATGAACGCCCCTACAAATTCTATAGAACGATTTCTGTATTTTGCAACAGTCCCTTTTTGCTGCTGAAAATTAAGAGTACGGCGTAAAAAAGGACAGTCAAGGACGCCTGTCCCTACAATAGAGAATCTATTATTTTATCATCGTAGGGCGCTGGCTGTCTCCCGCCGTCACAGCCTACCATGTGCTATCATCTCTACCCCACAGTAGGCGGGACGAAAATCTGCTCAATGGAGGCAAAGGAGTAGCCCATGTTCTTCCATTTTGTCAAAA
>JAZRPL010000065.1:0-1439 GCA_045649245.1 Ructibacterium sp. | reverse complement strand
AGTGTGGTTATGACAAAGGGTATTGATTTTGATGCAGAATTCACCCAAAAGCCTTTCAATACACCGATTAAAATGGTGTATACCGGGAAATTGATTATCGGAAGATGGAAAACGCTTGCAGCCATTGCGGAAGGTTTAGGGGAGATTAACAAGGAAAAGGTGCAAATAGAACTGGATATCTACACCACGGATACCCTTAGCGACGAACAGGAAAAGGCCCTGAATCGAAACGGATCTGCAGTAAAGGGGTCTCTTACTTTAGAGCAGGTAAGACAGGTTCAAGATGAAGCCGATATTCTTGTGTTTGCAGAAAGCCTTGAGAAAAAGTATAAAAATGCTGCGCGGCTTTCCTTTTCGACTAAAATTACCGATTATTTAAAAAGCGGCAAATGTATCTTTGCAATAGGAGATAAAGATATTGCCCCCATTGATTATTTCAACCGTTATGATTCGGCGATAGCAGCCGTTACATATCAAGAAATTGCAGAAAAATTGCATGGTATTATCAAGGACAAGAATACCATCACAGAATATGCAAAAAAAGGTTATGACTGCGGGATTGAGCACCATGAAAGAAATAAAATGAATCAGTTATTGATAGATTCCATTTGTGAAGCATTGATTTAGGAAAGGAATAAATCATCATGAAAACAAAACTTACGGAAACATATCCGGCTCTTGATGTAGGAAAATTCCTGTGTGCTCTTTTGGTTTTGTGTTATCATTATTTTAGCGAAACAAAAAGTCCAACCCGGCCACCGGCTTTGCTTGAAGAGGCCCTATCATTGTATGCTGTGGCTGTTGCATTATTTATGACCATAAGCGGATTTTTGACCTTTCGCAAACTTGAATTTTTAAAAGAAAAGACCGAAAGATGGAATTATGTAAAAAAGCAAGTTTTGCGAATTTTCAAAATATACCTGCTTTGGAGTATTCCTTATCTTATTTTTACCATATGCAGATGGTGGGATTTTTCAACCATAACACCTTCCTTTGTGTTTTGGGAAATACAAGGATGGATATTTCATACCACATTTTCTACTATATGGTTTTTGCCTTCCCTGGCCATTGGCTTATTATCTGCGTTTTGGGTAACTGAAAAGTTTTCCGGCAAAACGGCTGGGATTCTGGCTATTTTGATGTATATTGTTGGCGCATTGACAGGCACCTATGTATTTGCCGGCCAAGCGATTCCTGGTTTTGATATTTTTTGTGAATTTTCTAAAACTTGGCTTGGCGGTTCACGGGGAGGGATTTTCTTTGGTTTCCCCCTCGTTATGCTCGGCAGAGTTGCGGTTTCAAGAAATTTGATGCAAACATGGAAGAAATGGGCTGTTTTGTCTGTTCTTTCCATGGCCTTATTGCTTGCAGAGGCCTTAACACTTCGATATTTTGCAGGAAACACCGGAATTGATAATACAATCATGATGATCCCTGCT
>JAZRPL010000064.1:0-37296 GCA_045649245.1 Ructibacterium sp. | reverse complement strand
ACCAAATTTCCAACCTTCCCGATTCTTTTGATGCCTTTGCGGTGCTAGATGCAGATAATTTTGCAGACCCCCGCTTTTTAGAGGAAATGAACCGAGCCATGCAGCAAGGAAACGATGCTGTTCAAGGTTATATCGATAGCAAAAATCCAGGCGAAAACTGGCTATCTTGTTCCTATTCTATTTGGTACTGGATCAGCAACCGCATCATCCAGATGGGTTTTGACCGGCTTGGCCTTGGCTGCAAACTGGGAGGCACCGGTTTTGCACTATCCCAAAAACTACTCCAACTAGTACCTTGGAGAACCAAATCTCTTTCTGAAGATGCAGAATACACCTTGCAACTTTCTCTGGCAAATCATAAGGTGGCTTATGCCCCAAAGGCTGTCGTCTTTGACGAGAAACCCACCTCCTTCCCTGCTTCTCTTCCACAACGAGTTCGGTGGACACAGGGCATCACCGAAGTACAACGAGACTTTGGCGGAACTTTGTTGCGAAAAGGAAAATGGAGTACTTTTTTTTGCTTTTGGAGCGATCTTCTTATGCCTCTCTCCTTCCTTCTTTTTCTGGTTTTTGATATCTTCTCTATCTTGAATCTCTGCGGCGTAACAGAGGTGCGTTTTGTCCTTTTCTGGACTCACCCCATTCCTTTTATTCTCCTGAATTTCTATCTCCTGGGTATGATTTTCTCCATCTTTTACGGCTTATTGTTGGACAAAAAATGGAATCGAAATCTATTTCTGCATACATTTGGATTTTTTCTTTATATTGCCAGTTGGATTCCGGCAGGACTGCTTGGAATTTTAAAACATCGAAAAAAAGAGTGGTATCACACCAAGCATAAACCCAGTCTATAGGCTTGATTAACACAGGGGTTCTGCTCCATTTGGAGCAGAACCCCTTCTTTTATTTTTAGATCAATCTTGTGGCAACGAACCGTTGGCGGGATTATCCAACAACTTTCCTTCACTTGAAAACCGCGAACCATGGCACGGACAGTCCCAAGAATGCTCTGCCTTGTTCCAAACCAAGGCACACCCCAGATGCGGACAGCGTTTTACAGATGGAGTAAGCAATCCCCACACAGATTCTATCCCATTCACAAAGAGTTGTCGATGCAGAATGCTTCGCCTTGGAGAAAATAATTTTGCAAAATCATTTTTCCGCTTAAGAACCATATCCCGCAAAACCAACGCTGCCGTCATGGAAGAAATCATTCCCCATTTATTAAACCCGGTTGCTACATACAAATCGGGCGTACGCCAAGAATACCGGCCGATATAGGGAATGCCATCCAGACTCATACAATCCTGCGTCGACCAGGCGTATTCCTCCTTGGCGTCCGGATAATACTCCTCTGCAAAGGCACGCAATGGTTCCCAGCCGTTGCTTGGCTTTCCGGTTCGGTGAGAATTTCCGCCTATCAAGAGGGTGTCCCCATAATTTCGAAGAGAAACCCCTTGGGGATCCTCATCCAAATACATTCCCTTTACACTCGGACTATTGCTCAGGCCAATGACATAAGAACGGTCTTGATATAACTTTACAACATATCCGCCCAATCGGTTAAACAAGGGAAAATGCGTCGTCACAATGATCTGATCCGCCGTAATCTCCCCCGTTTCTGCTACCGCACGGCCATCTTTTATTTGGAGAATTCTAGTATTTTCATAAATTTTTAAATCCTGACAAATTTCCGACAAAAATTTCATGGGATGAAACTGCGCTTGCCTGGACATTTTTACGGCACCATCCACAGCAAAGGGAAGGGGTAACTGTTCCAAAAATTCTGCATCCCCCCCGATGCAACGAATGGCTCTTGCTTCCTCCTCGATCTTCTTTCGATTATTTCGTGTATAAGTATAGGCCGGCAGATATTGAAAATCACAATCTATCTTTTGACACATACAACTATATCGCTCCAGAGAATGAGTTGAGGCTTCTAAATAAAGTTGTGCTTTATCCCGACCAAACTTCCGAATCAAATCCCGATAGATAAGTCCTTGCAGCACCGTAATTTTTGCGGTAGTACGCCCTGTAATTCCATTCCCGATGCGGTCGGCTTCTACCAAGCAGCAATCTATCCCCGCCCATTTTAAAAAATAAGCAGATAAGATGCCGCAAAGACCACCGCCAATCACCAATACATCTGTTTTCTTCTCGCCCTCCAAACGCGGAAAATGTGGCATTTCTAAATTGTCCATCCAGATCGAATTTTTCATAGAATTCTCCCCCTTTCTCTCTCATTTTTTATTTTGTCCGACTATAATAAAAATATAAGGACATCCCATCACAGGGTAATAAAAAAACAAGGACTGCCGTTTGGCATATCCTTGCTTTTTTATTATGATCGTTACAAAACTACTGAACTTTTTCAGTTATGAGATTTTGAATCCGGTAGATAAACAGTGCCACCTCGATGCGGCTGGCATTCCCCTGCGGATTGATCCATCCATCTCCATAACCGCTCATCAATCCTGCGCCAACACAGGCCGCCATAGCATCCCGTGCATAAAAATCAATAGAATCTTTGTCTAAAAACTGATTTAAATTTCCCGTATTGGGAATAGAGGTTAAAATGCCTTCCTCCCGAAGCACCCGATAGGCTAGTGTCGCCATATCCTGCCGTTTGATTCGGTTTTCCGGATCAAAAAGATTGTTCCCATATCCCTCTGCAATTCCGAGAGCCTTTGCCGCACCAATTTCTTGATAGTAATAACTGCCCGGATATACATCAGCAAAATTATCTTGAAAATCTGCCGTTTTTCCTAGCACTCGAAGAAGCAACACTGTGTTGTCTGCCCGGGTAATATAGGAATCCGGATCAAACTCTGTTTCACTGCGACCTCTTATAATTCCTTGAGAAGCCAGTGCATTCACGGCGTCCATGGCCCACCAGTAATCCCCAAGATCTGTAAATTGGTTGACATACGCTCCATTCTGCTGATCCATCTCTTCCGATTCTGCAGACATAGGTGGCGTGCCGGACAGGACAGGAATCTCGGCAGGCTTGTCCGTTGCTACCCCCGGTTTGGAAGGAGGCAAAGCATTGATTTCCTGCATCAGTTGATAGATGGACGGATTATCCAGAAATGTATGGTATGTGAACATACAATATCCGGATATCTGATCGTTTTCACGTCCCATGGTAACATGCCGACGTAATTCCTCAGTTCCGTTATTTCCCGTCCATGCAGGGAGGGTACTGGAGATAGTTCGATAAGCTCCTTCGCCAATATAAAGTCGAACATCAGTTCCCGCCACTAAGTCGGACCACCAATCACACAGCACACTGTAATCTGCAATTTCATAACCGATATTCCAATAGATCTGCGGCATAATATAATCTACCCAGCCGTTTTCGACCCAGGCCTTGGAATCTGCATAAATTTTATGATACGAACCACCGCCGCTGGTATCGCTGCCGCCCGGAATTTCGGAAGCATTTGCCCAGATTCCGCGGGGACTGATACCAAATGCAATCTCGGGCTTTATTTTATGAACGGCAGCATCGATCTGTTGTACCAACTTATTAACCATGGCTCTCCGCCAATCTCCCTTATCAGGATATTGGGCCTGATAAAAAGAATAGGTCGTATCATCGTCAAAGTCGCCCTCCGGGTAGAAATAATCATCCATATGCAACCCGTCTACATCATAATTTTTTACAATTTCCTCTGCCCCTTCCACAATCAACTTTAACGAAGCACTGTCGCCGGGGTTATAGTACATCTTTCCGTTAGAGTCTGTCAGAACCAGTTCCGGATGCAGTACAGCCGGATTGTTAGCGGCAAGATATTCCTGCTCTGCCGAGGAATTGGTAATGCGATACGGATTGATCCACGCGTGAAGTTCCATATCCCGCTCATGGGCTTCTTCAATGATAAAGGCAAGGGGGTCAAACCCATCTTTCGGTGCTACACCTTGGGTTCCCGTTAGATACCGAGACCAAGGGAAGATATCGGATGCATAAAACGCATCCCCGGAGGGACGAACCTGAAAGAACACCGTGTTAAATCCCATAGCATCGCAATGGTCCAGAATGGCAACCAACTCACTTTTTAAAATGGCAGGGTCTGTGGTCTGCTGGGAAGGATAATCGATATTAGATACCGTTGACACCCATACCCCTCGCATCTCACTCCCTTGTGCAGACACCGATCCTTCGTTTTTAGGATTATAAAACACTCCAACACTCACTGCAGCACAAATCATGAGAGCGAGCATTCGCAAAGAGAAATTATACTTTTTCAGCATAGGTAACCACTCCTTTGTCCTATAAAAATCAAAGGGAAAATCCCTCTGGCCTTGTCCTATTCATATGTATGTAATTCTCCTATAAGACCAAAAAAATCTTTCTTTTGTTCCTTAACTGTGACAGTATACCATAAACTAACCCCAAATTCAACCATTCTGCCCAAAAGGTTACAAAAATATAATATTTGAAAAAGGACGGCAAAATTGCCGTCCTTTTGTTGATTAAGCCTTTTTCATTGCAATGGCCGCTTTGGCCTTTTCTACGATATTTTTCGCATCCAACCCATACATTTCCAAAAGGGCATTGGGTTTTCCACTTCTGCCAAATACATCCTCCGTCCCCACACGAAGCATGGGAACCGGAACAGTTTCGCACAAAACTTCTGCTACGGCAGAGCCCAAACCACCTATGATATTATGTTCCTCTGCAGTAACAATAGCGCCGGTTTCTTTAGCTGCCTTTACAATAATATCACGGTCGATAGGTTTAATGGAAGCCATGTCGATGACCCGAGCGGAAATTCCCTGTTCCGCAAGAATTTTACTTGCTTCCAAGGCCGCCGGCACCAAAAGACCGGTTCCAATCAATGTTACATCCGTACCGCCGGCCAATTCCACACCTTTTCCGATTTGGAACTGATATCTGTCATCAAAAATCGTCGGCACAGCCAATCGACCGAATCTCAAATAAACCGGCCCTTGATATTCGATAGCGGCTTTAACAGCAAGACGCGCCTCGGCAGCATCAGCAGGGTTTAGAATTACCATCCCCGGGATGGTTCTCATGATCCCAATATCCTCCAGGCATTGGTGGGTTGCTCCGTCTTCCCCAACCGAAATTCCGGCATGGGTCGCTCCAATTTTTACATTCAAATGCGGGTATCCAATAGAATTTCGGATCTGCTCAAAGGCCCGCCCTGCTGCAAACATGGCAAAGGAACTGGCAAACACTGTCTTTCCACAAGAAGCAATTCCTGCTGCAGTTGCCAGCATATTTCCTTCGGCAATACCAACATTGATAAATCGCTCCGGATAGGCCTTTTTAAAGGTATCCGTTTTGGTGGACTTAGATAAATCCGCATCCATAACAATGATGTTTTCGTCTGCGCCGAATTCCGCTAGCGCCTTTCCGTATGCTTCTCTGGTGGCTACCATATCTCCGATTTGATAACTCATTCTACAACACCTCCCAATTCCTTCAAATATGCATCTAACTCAGAAATCGCTTGTTCATACTGCTCCTGATTGGGGGCAGCACCATGCCAACCCGCTTGATTTTCCATAAAGGATACGCCGCGTCCTTTGACGGTCTTTGCAAGAATCAAAGTAGGTTTGTTTTTCGTTTGTTTTGCCTCTTCCAATGCAGCCTCGATCTGGTTAAAATCATGACCATCAATGGATATTACATGCCATTGAAACGCCTCAAATTTCTTATCGATTGGAGTTGGATTCATAACCTCCGTAATATCTCCATCAATTTGCAAACCGTTAAAATCCAAGAAGGCTGTCAGGTTGTCCAGTTTATAATGCGCTGCAAACATAGCAGCCTCCCAGACCTGTCCTTCTTCAATTTCGCCATCTCCCAGCATAGCATAAACCCGATAATCCTGACCCGCCAGTTTGCCGGCCAGTGCCATGCCATTTGCCGCACTGATTCCTTGTCCCAAGGAACCGGTGGACATATCGACGCCATTGACTCCTTTCATATCCGGATGGCCTTGCAGATAACTGTCTGCCTGCCGGAAGGTTTTAATATCTTCCTTAGGCAAAAATCCAGCCTCTGCTAAGACAGCATACAACGCCGGGGTACAATGGCCTTTAGAAAGCACAAATCGATCCCGATTTAAGTTCTTGGCATCTTTGGGATCTACCTTCATTTCCTTCATGTATAAGTATGTAAGGATGTCCGCCGCGGATAGAGAACCGCCCGGATGTCCTGAGTTGGCAGAATACACCGCCTCCAGTGCCATTTTTCGCACATGGGTCGCATGAATTTTTAAATTTTTTTCCTGTTCTGGATTCATGAAACTGTAGCCTCCGTTTTCTATGTTATTTTTATTATTTTTTAAAGTGTGATATTTTTAAACCCTTTACCTAAAACCTCTCGGGCATCCGAAATAATCAAAAAAGCACCTTGATCAATTTCCTGGATCATTCGTTTGAGTTTGGGAAATTCCACCTTGCGAATCACGCAAAGCAAAACCCTTCTGTTTTTTCCGGTGTACAGAGAAACAGACTCCAATCCGGTTACGCCGCGTCCCATCTGCTCATAAATTCCCCGGGAAATCTCCTCTGCATATTCGGATACAATATAGACCATTTTTGCATAATCCACACCCGACAGGATAGTATCCACAACTTTACTGGCAACAAACAAGGTCAAAGCCGAATACAAAATAACCTCCCATTGCCGAAAAGCAAGTCCTGCTGCTAAAATCACAGCACCATCAATAACCAGAAAAAACTGGCCGATGGAGAACGTTGGAAACCGCTTTTGCAGTATCAATGCTAAAATATCTGTCCCACCGGTAGTACCATTGACCGAAAGAACCAGGCCAAGCCCAAGTCCCATGCCAGCCCCGCCAAATACTGTGGCTAACAATGGATCGCCGGTCATAGCAGGAACCCAGGAAAAAACCTGCGTCGACACAGAAAGCGCCAAGGTCCCCAATAAGGAATAAAGCAAAAAACCCTTGCTAAAATTCAGCGCACCAAGAATAAAAATGGGAATATTAATCAATAAAATCAAAATCCCAACACCAATTCCGGTCAGATGATTGATAACGGTGGCGATACCGCCGACACCACCTGCTGCTATGTGCATGGGAATCAAAAATAAATCTAAGGCCGCCCCCATCGCAGTAGCACCAAGTACTGTAAAAAATACCTTTTTCCAAGTTTCGTACATAGTTTCACATCCATTCTGTAATATGTACGAAACACTATCTATTAAAACAAATGCGCCATTAACTGAGAAATTCGCTCTGTATCATTTTTTAAATAAAGGTAACCAATAAGGGCCTCCACACCGGTAGCAATTCGGTAATCCGAAACTGCAGCATTTTTGGGTGGATGAGATTTGGTGTTTCGTCCCCGATGAAACACCGACTGCTCCTCCTCGGTCAGTATGTCCTCTATTTTATGATAAAATTCCGCTTGTGCAGCAGCGCAGACAAACTTGGTTGCCTGCTTATGCAACATATTAACCTTTTGATCCGCCTGGCTAATTAAGAAACTGCGCACATAAATCTCGTAAATACAGTCTCCGATGTAGGCCAGGGACAACGCACTATATTGATTGGTCGGCAAAAAGTCTCCGCCGAAACTTTCTTTGATTTTACCCAGCATACTCATTTCCTTCTCTAAATCCGGGTCAGTTGCTGTCCCTGCTTTGTATCTTTTACCTCATAGCCTAGCACCCGAAGTTGATCCCGAATGGCATCCGATGCCGCCCAGTCCTTTTCGCTCCTGGCTTTGGCACGGTCCTCTAAGAGTTTGGCTACTTCAGCAGGAAGTACCTCCTCTTCTTTTTTCTGAAGCAATCCTAAAACACCACCAAGTTCACGGATCTGTGTAATCGTAGCACGAATTACAGCAGCGGCCGTCCCGCTTTCCGCAGTGATTTCCTTGTTGGCTGTGGCAACCATCTCAAAAATTGCCGAAATAGCATCTGCCGTATTTAGGTCATCATTCATGGCCTTAATAAATTTTTCTTTATATGCGTCCATCTTCTTTTGCAATGACAATTCTGCATCATTTACTTCTCTTTCTTTTGCAGACTGAAGGAAAAATTCCATGGTAGAAAGACAGTTTTTGATGCGTTCTAGGCCGGACTTTGCCGAATCCATCAAATCCTTGCTGAAATTAATAGGACTCCGATAATGGGCAGACAGCATAAAGAATCGAATGACTTCATAGTCAAATTCTTTTGCAACATCCCGAACTGTAAAGAAGTTCCCCAAAGATTTCGACATTTTTCGGTTATCGACATTAATATATCCATTATGCACCCAATAATTTGCAAATTGGCAACAATTGGCGGCCTCACTCTGTGCAATCTCATTTTCATGATGGGGGAAAATCAGATCCTGTCCTCCACTGTGAATATCAATGGTTTTCCCAAGATAGGTATTTGCCATAGCGCTACACTCAATATGCCAACCCGGACGGCCCTTTCCCCAAGGACTATCCCAGGCAGGCTCTCCCGGTTTCTGCTTTTTCCAAAGAGCAAAATCCATAGGATCTCGTTTATCTTCATTGATGTCAATCCGGGCACCGCTTTCCAAATCCTCTAACGGTTGATGGGACAGTTTTCCATATTCGTCAAATTTTTTGGTGTTGTAATAAACATCACCATCTACATTGTAGGCATACCCTTTTTCGATCAAACTCTCTACCAACGCAATAATTGCATCAATATTCTCGGTGGCTCTGGGATGAACCGTTGCCGGCCGAATCCCCAACCCCTTTGCATCAGTAAAATATTCATCAATATATTGATCCGCCAATTCCTTGACCGTAATTCCAAGTTCATTGGCCTTATTGATCATTTTATCATCAACATCGGTAAAGTTCTGTACAAAACTCACGGCATAACCCTGATATTCCAAATATCGACGCAGGGTATCGAAAATAATAAAGGGTCTGGCATTTCCAATATGGAAAAAATTATAGACCGTGGGACCACAGGAATACATTTTTACCTTGCCCGGCTCAATGGGGCAAAATTCCTCTTTTTTTCTTGAGAGGGTATTATACAAATACAATTTACTTTCCGTCATGGTTTTTGTCCTCCAGTTGTTTCTTCAAACGTTCTACTTCTGCTCGCAGACCGCAAAGTTCCATAGATACGGGATCCGGAATATGTATTTGATCCAAATCGGCAATAGGCCTCAGATCCGGTACGGCCGGTGCTACCCGTTTATTATCCCGTTTTACAATATGTGCCGGAACACCAACACAAGTGCTGTTAGGGGGAATCTCATTTAAAACAACGGCATTTGCAGCAACCTTGCTGTTATCTCCCACTGTAAATGGCCCTAAAATCTTGGCACCGCTTCCAATGGTAACATTTTTTCCAATGGTGGGATGACGCTTTCCTTTATCTTTACCAGTTCCGCCAAGAGTAACTCCCTGATAAATGGTACAGTAATCTCCTACCTCTGCGGTCTCGCCAATAACAACGCCCATACCATGGTCAATGAACACGCCTTTTCCGATTTTTGCAGATGGATGAATCTCGATTCCGGTTTTCTTTCGGGTATGCTTAGAAATCCAGTCTGCCAAAAACCGATGCCCCTTTCCATCCAGCCAATGGGCGATTCGATAATTAATAATAGCACGAACCCCGGGATACAAGAAAAAGACCTGTGCCTTAGAATGTGCAGCCGGGTCACGTTCAAATACAATATTTACTTCCTGTTTCAATAGCGAAAAAAATCCCATCTTTTCTCCCTCAATTCTGTTCGCTAAGACTTCTTAACCCTCAAATAATTTTTGCTTTTATAATTTTTTCGTGCTTTCCGCCATTTTTTATCATTATAACACATTTCCACCGTATAGTAAAGGGAAAACTGATAAATATTTCATCTTGCTTTTTAAGAAGTCTTCGCATATAATGTATAATATATTATATGTCGATTGATTTTTGGGTGCCATATTATCAAGCATTTTTGCACCGGGCATTACAATACATGTCACTTTGAGAGGGAATAACAATATGGTAAGCAGTCGCAGTAAAAAATATACCGAATATTCCAAAATTGTCCAGGATCTTTTGGAACATCCACAGGTCCTTCGCCTGGATTGGTGTAAACACCACTATGGGGTTTCCAGGATGCGGCATTCCATCAACGTATCCTATTACAGTTATCTGATCTGCAAAAAACTGCAGATGAACTACCGTGCCGTCGCACGAGCCGCCCTGCTTCACGATTTATTTCACTACGAATGCAGAAAAAAACGGCTTGGAATGTTACGCCATGCAGCAATCCATCCTCGGCTGGCTCTGCGAAATGCAGAACAACTCACCGACCTTTCTCCGCTGGAAAAAGACATTATCTTAAACCATATGTGGCTTTGCGGCACGGCGTTTCCTCGTTATAAAGAATCCTACATCGTATCCTTGGTGGATAAATACAGTGCCGTTTATGAATTATGTTACGGCATATTCCAAAAACTAAAACAGTATCGCGCTGCATAAAATTCTCTTACTAAAGAAAAATGAAAGGATGAATGTAATTGAAAAGGACTGTTTTTGCTCTCATACTTGGCTTGATTGTTCTCCTGTCAGCCTGTGATTGGTCAGACGGGCCAGTTTCAACCACCCGACCCTTGCCGCAATCCTCTCTGGGGCCAAATGCAGCAGAGAATTTGGACAATCCACAAACCTCACCGGAACCTTCTGATCCAGCAAACAGCGAAGAGACCGAAAGGGACAATCCGGCCGCTGACCGAGCAGAAATTACCAATATGCTGCGGGATGCCAAAGAATTGATTGATGAAGGTTTAGTGGATGATGCTAAAATGTTGCTGCGTGACCTACGTTCTCGGAATCTGACTGCCGAAGAGAAAAGACAGGTTGACGCTCTGCAATCTCGGCTGATTACAATTAGTGATTAGAAACACGATGCAAAAAAAGGCGTGGTTCGGTGCATTGCACCGAACCTTTTTTAATTTAGGATACCGCCTACCTTTTCGAAACTTTCTTCCACTTGATTTCGCAAAGGCCGCAACGCCGCACTCTCCAGTTTTGGATCGATTTTTAGCACCGACATTGCAGCATTTTGCGCCTCTTTGAGTAATTGCATATCCGTCATCAAATCTCCAACCCGCATCTGTGGCAAACCGTGTTGCCGAGTTCCCAAAAACTCACCGGGACCACGCAGTTCTAAATCCTTTTCAGCAATTCGAAATCCGTCATCAGTCTCACACATAACCTGCATCCGCCGCTTGGCAACCTCTCCGCCCTCACAAAACAAAATGCAATAGGATTGCCACTGGCCGCGTCCTACACGACCTCGAAGCTGATGGAGTTGGGAAAGTCCAAACCGCTCTGCATTTTCAATAACCATGACGCTGGCATTGGAAACATCAACTCCTACCTCTATGACAGTGGTAGCAACCAGTGCCTCGATCTTCCCCTCTGCAAACTGCGTCATAACCTCTTCCTTCTCCGTCGCTTTCATTCTCCCGTGCAACGCAGCAATCTTTCGATTTCGATAAGCACCTTTTTTTAATTTTTCCAAATACGCCTCTACAGCGTTGGCCTCAATAACCTCAGATTCCTCAATCAAAGGACAGATAAAATACGCCTGTCTTCCCGCATCTAGTTGGCGCAACACAAAACTGTCCACCTGTTCACGGTTCCCTTCCGAAACCGCTTTGGTCAGAATTTTTTTCCTCCCGGCAGGTAGTTCATCAATAATTGAAATGTCCAAATCGCCATATAGAATCAACGAAAGTGTCCTGGGAATAGGGGTCGCCGTCATAACTAGAGTATGTATCTTATCGCTTTTCCCTGAAAGCGCCATCCGCTGTCGCACCCCGAATCGATGCTGTTCATCGGTAATGGCAAGGCCCAGCTGAAAAAACTCCACTTTCTCCGTAATGAGGGCATGAGTACCCACAATGATACCGGCACGGCCATTTGCAATCCTTTCCTGATTTTCTTTTCTTTCTGCACCTCGTTGACTTCCGCTCAGAAAGGCAACTTCTATTCCCCAAGGCGCAAAAAGCGCGCGTAGAGTTTCATAATGTTGCTTTGCCAAAATCTCCGTGGGTGCCATCATCACCGCTTGGAATCCAGATTTTACCGCTGCAAACATGACCGCCGCTGCAACCACCGTCTTTCCGGAACCTACATCCCCCTGCACCAAACGATTCATAGGAATTTCCTGGCGCAAATCAGCACAGATTTCGTTAATTACACGCTTTTGGGCATTGGTCAAGGAAAATGGCAGACTATCTGCAAAGACCGAAATACATTTCACGTCCGAAAAAGCCGGTGCACACCCCTTGCTGCGTTGTTCTTTAGCCATGCCGATTCCCATTTGCAACACAAAGAATTCTTCAAAGGCCAGTCGTCGACGCGCCTCTTCAAACATAGCAAAATCATCCGGCTGATGAATCTGTCGCACCGCTTGTTCTGCCGACATCATACCCAACATCTCCTGCACCTGTTGTGGCAGAATCTCCGGTAGCGACTCCTCCAATGATTGTAGTGCCAGTTGTACACTTTCCCGGATGATGCGCTGGTTTAACCCAGCCGTACAAGGATAAATCGGTATAATTTTCCCTGTCTTATTACCTGCCCTCTCTTTTCCTTCGGTAACAGGATTAATCATTTCCGGGATCCGCCCTCGAAATCCCACTTTACCGAAAAGAATAAACTCTTCCTCTCCTCGCAACATCTTTTCGATATAGGGTGCATGAAACCATGTTACCATCAAAACACCGGTTCCATCCGTCATCCGCACCTGAGTCACACGCGCTCCAGTTCTGGCACGAAAAGAGCGTACGCCTCCGGCCGGAGAAACCCGAACACAAACACACTCTCCCTCTTCCAGTTCGGAAATCGCACGGATATCCGTACGATCTTCATAACCACGAGGGAGATGATAAAGCAAATCCCGGATAGTAAACACGCCAAGCTTTTGAAATAGCTCGGCGCGTTTTTCTCCTACCCCTTTTAAATAGCGAATGTCATCTGTCAGTTTCATAATTATTCCACCGCAATCAAATAATAATATACCGGCTGTCCGCCAAAAACAAGGGAGACATCTAAATATTCATAGTTTTCTATTAATACCTTTTCCAACTCTTTTGCTTGCTTTTCCGAAATATCAGCACCGTAATAGACGGTAATCATGCCACTTTCTTCACCAATCATGGCATGCACCAATTCTTCAGCAACAGCATTGACATCTTTACCAATACACTGAATCGAACTTCCGATCATACCCATGATATCATGCTTCCGGATTTTTAAGCCATCAACGGTAGAGTTCCGTGCCGCAAAGGTAATCTGTCCGCACTGTACCATGCCCGCCATCTCGGTCATGGCCCCTACATTTTCTTCTATCCCCGCCTCTTCCTGGAAGGCCAATATGGCAGAAACTCCTTGGGGAATATTCTTTGTAGGAATGACCACAACATTCTGATCCGTCAATGCATCTACCTGTTCTGCGGCAAGAATGATGTTCTTGTTGTTAGGAAGGATGAAAACAGTATCCGCCGGAACCTCCTGTACAGCATCCAATAAATCCTGTGTGCTGGGATTCATGGTTTGGCCGCCTTCCACAATGGCATCCACACCGATACTCCGAAATACTTCACTGAGTCCTTCGCCGGCAGAAACTGCGACCATACCATATTTCTTCCGTTCTATAGCAGGTGCTTCTGCTGTGCTAAGATTCTCTTCATGCTGGTATTTCATGTTGTCAATCTTTAGATTGGTCAATTCACCCAATTTCAAGGCTTGTTCAATGACAAAGCCGGGATGATTGGTGTGAATATGTACCTTTACAATTTCCTCATCCTCAATGACCAGCATACAGTCGCCCTTGGAACGAATGGCTGCCTTAAATTGGCTTGCCTGCCGTTCCGGTTTCTTCTGGATTAGGAACTCGGTACAATATAAAAATTTAATCTCTTCTGACTTTGTACCCGCCACGGCCTTTTTCGGCGCAATAGTCGGTTGGGAGGCTTCCAGGGCAACAGGATTTCCTTCTGCCGCTAAAACAGCCCCTTCCAAAAGGGTCACAATACCCATACCGCCGGCATCCACCACGCCCGCCTGTTTCAAAACAGGAAGGATCTCAGGGGTTTTATTCAAACTCTCCTGGGCTGCCTTTAGCATTGCACGAAGAAATTTAACAGGCTTTTTATATTTTCCCGCCGATTTCTCAGCAAATTCTGCAGTTTCCCGCACCACGGTCAAAATTGTCCCTTCGGTGGGTTTCATAACTGCACGATAAGCGGTATCTCTACTCAACTGAGCCGCTGCCTTGATGTCATCAACCTCAAGGGTCTCTTGACCTTGCACCGCCGTTGCCAACCCACGCAGAATCTGGGATAAAATAACACCGGAATTTCCCCGGGCATTCCGCAAAGACGATTTCGCAAGAGTTTCTAAAAGTTCGCCTGCACCGGCATCGGCACTACACTCCAAGGTTTCGGCTGCGGCGGCTCCAAAAGTCATTCCCATGTTGGTTCCAGTATCGCCGTCCGGCACAGGAAATACATTCAGATCATTAATCTGTTTTCGGTTATTTTGCAAATGATTCGATGCAGATGCAATCATCTGCCGTAAAACTTCACTGTTTAGTACATCCACGCTATTTCCTCCTCCTTGAAAGCGGCTTCTGTATCGGTATTAGGGAAGGTATTAGTGAACCCGAATACTTTCCACATTGACCGTAACAGAACCCACTTCAAGACCCGTCATTTCTTCAACCTGATATTTGACGCTGCTTTTAATAATTTCTCCTACTGTACCAATATTAACTCCGTATTCTACGATCACATACAAGGTAATATTCAAGATATTTTCATTGATTCTGACCTTAATACCACGATCCATGCTTTCCTTTTTCAAAAGGCGGGCAATGCCGTCTTTGCTGCTGCGTGTAGCCATTCCCACAACACCATAGCATTGGGTGGCCGCATAACCGGCTAGTTTTGCAATAACCGCATTAGAAATTTGGATCAAGCCTCTCTCGTTTTTTACTTCAGCAGACATTTTCATTCCTCCTCTAAATAACTAATCGTGCCTTGAAGTTCAGACGCCTTTTCGACATCTCTTCTATGACAGGTAAACAGAAAAATCTGTCTGCGTCCCGCCAATTCTTTTAATATCTTCAAAGCAGCCTCCGCACGGCTATCGTCATAAGCCATTAAAAAATCATCCAGAAACAACGGTTCTGTTCCATCGCCAAGCAGTTCTCCCAGGGCAAGACGCAAAGCAAAATACATCTGCTCATAAGTCCCCCGGCTAAAATACTCCGCTTCATAAAAATGGTTTCCATCCGGAATCAATCGCAACTGATAATTCTCTGAAACACGGATGTCTCTATACCGTCCCCCTGTTAGTGTATCCAAAAAGGCATTCACTTTTTCATTGACCTGCGGGGTAAAGTCTGATTTTCTTTTTTCGTATACCTGTTCAAAAACAGAGGCGGCTAACTCCAACGCCTTCTGCTTTTTTTCCAGAGATAAAATCTCCTGATCAATCTGCAAAATCTCCGTTTCCGCATCTGCCGGATTCCTTGCCCCATGGAATACATAACTGAGTTTTCCCTCAATCTCTTTCATAGCAGCAACGACCGCCAACTGTTCTTGCTGTAATCTTTGCAATTCCTGATCAATATTCAACCCCAAAATATCTTGGTTCTCCGCCAAAACATCCGCATTCTCCTGCACCAAAGCGGCAAGTTGTTTCGGATCCTCGCCTTCCATGATGGATGCATAGGTACGCCGATAACTCTCAGATTCCATCTTTGCCTGTCGATATTGCAGAAATCCTTCCCGCAAGGCAGTAGCATCACGGCAAAAATAAGGGGCAAGCAGTTCTTGATACTCTTGTTTTATCGTATCCCGATTTTGTTTTTGTAATTCCCATTCCTGTAAAAGTCGATTCTTTTCCTCTATTGCTGACCATATGCTCCGCTTTACCCGTTCTGCCCGGAAAAAGCCAAAGCAAGCAAGAGCGATGCCTGGGATTCCAAGCAAACACATCCAGAGAATCCAGAGGGGAATTCGAAATCCGGAAAATCCGATTCCAACGCCCAAAAGCCCAATTCCTGCCAGGAACCACAAATTACAACTTTTTTCTTGCTTTTTCTTCAGAGAAATTTCTTTTTCTTTTTTTTCTATATCATACTCTATTCCGGCGGTTTGGTCAAGTGTTTCTAAACTTTTTTCTAACTTTTCTGCTTTTTCTACCGTTTCTTCCTCCAGGGTTTTAAACCGCAGATAAGCCTCGCGGGCTTCTGCCTGGCTGGCAAGTTCCAAAAGTTTTTTCGCCTGCTCCCATTTTTTCCCCTGTGTTTCCAGTTCTAAAACCCGGTTTCTTTTTTCGCCCAGTTTCCCCAACCGCTCCATTTCGGCTTTGATTTTCTCAAGTTTTTGTTTTTCCTCTAAAAGGCATTCTTCCTCTGCCTCTCTCTGCCGCAAATCAGATATCAGTTGGTATCGTTCCCGAACCTTTTCCTCCCGCAACGTCCAAAGTTGGTCAAGTTCCCCCGGATTGCTCCGTCTGTCCTTCGCCTTTAGCATCCGTTTTTCTTTTTCCAGTTCCTTCAAAGTTGCTTCAGCGGAAATCTCCTCGCTGCCGGTTTCTAGGAGGTTCAGCAATCGACGAGTTAATTCTTCATCTGCTCCCCCAAAAAACGCACCATCCTGATGCAGCCAAAAGGTTTTTTCAAACACACTCTCCGGAAATCCCAGTAATTGTTCTCCCAGCCGCTTGGGATCGTATTCCGAAACAACCGCCCCTGTATGGGTATCTAGAATCTCCGTTTGATCTCCGGCGGCTGTTTTCCCGAATTTACGATGGATTTCAAGGCTACGCCCATTGACCGACAGCCGCAAAATTCCCTCCGCATTTTTGGCATCCCAAGGCACCGCACGTTCCCTAGCCTTCATTCCCCTTGCATCCTTTTTGTTTCCGGAAATTCCATAGAGCATAACCCGGAAAAACAGTTGCATGGTAGATTTTCCGGCCTCGTTTCCGCCATAAATGACTTGTATGCCGTCAGTAAAATCCAGGGTTCGATTTTCAAATTTCCCGAATCGAAGTAATACCGCTTCTGTAAACCGTATCATACTCCCTGCCCCCTTTCCATGGCAGAAAGTCCCAATTCCAGTGCCAGATATCCAATTTCCTTTTCTTCTTCCGGCATGACCGCAATTTTTCGAAGCATTTCGGCAGCAAAATTACCACGCAAGGTGTTTTCAGCGGCAACCTCTTCCGGATTATGATCCGGTTGGGTTTTATCACAAATTTCAAGGTAAAAGGCATTTTCCTTCAGTTGCTCTTGCAAAATCTCAATACGAATAATACCTCGCCGTATTTTCCCCGTCAAAAGCACTTTATACAGATTATCAATATTGTCGTTTTTTCCTATAGCATCAGCAATAGCCTCTTGAATTTGCACCCCATCCTCCATTCCGGTAACATCCACAGTTATATGAAAAAACCGTCGCTGACAAGCCGGAACCCAATGAAGTTGTGCATTTCCTTTTTCTGCTTCCCCCAAATAAAAACCTTTTTCTCCTTCTTCGTCAAACCCCCGCCCTTCCGGGATTCCGCAATAAGCATATCGGACGTTTTCCAATCGTTGCAGACCGCTGCATTGATGAATATGTCCTAAAGCCACATAATCCGCACCGCATTGTGCCAACCGGTTTTTTTCAATAGGATTATATACGCTGGCACCGCCGTTTGCCACTACCTCGCCGTGCAAGACAAGAATATTACACCAATCCGGTGCCAGAGGTAAGGATTCCAGGAGAGAAATTTCCTCCCGTTCTCTACCGAAACTTCTACCGTGAACACGGGTTTTCTGCTCGGGAAAATCCAGATACTCCATCGTTGTATCGAAGATATGAACATTCGATCCCCATCCGGTCTTTTGATACACCGAACCTGTGCAAAGGGGATCGTGGTTTCCGGCAGCAATGAAAATTTGCGTCTCAGGGATTTCCCGAAAACAACGCTGAACAAAAGCCACGGTTTCCGCAGAAACAAAACGACCGTCAAACAAATCACCGCTAATGAAAAGAAAATCTCTCTCTTTGGCGGCAGCCACAATACTCTGAAAAGTTTTCATACTTTCCCGACGCCGAAGTTCCATCTGCCTAGGTGTAAATCGGGCAGAAAACGGCGTATCCAAATGAACATCTGCCGTGTGCACAAAAGTTGGCATTTTCTTTTCCTCCTATTCTGTTGTTTTATCAAAGAAAGGACGTCAAAAACGCCCTTTCCTGTCTAAATACAACATTCTCCGCACCAATTACGGGATGCCTTCCGGAAAAAATTATTCTTCGCTATCTGGCATTTCCCATGTGTGGTATACATTCTGCACATCATCATTTTCTTCCAGCATATCAATCAGTTTTTCCATCTTGGTTACCGCATCGGGGTCATCCAAAACCGTAGTGGTCTGGGGAATATAATTGATTTCTGCTTGCACAAAGGTATACCCCGCCTTTTCCAAAGTTTCACGAACCACACTGAAACTCTCTACCGCAGTCAAAACTTCATAGCAGTCATCCTCTACATTAAAGTCATCTGCCCCGGCCTCTAAAGCATCCATCATTAAGGTATCCTCGTCTAAACCGTCACTCTTTTCAATCACGATCAACCCCTTACGGTCAAACATAAAACTAACGCATCCGTTCTGTCCTAAGTTTCCGCCGTTTTTATCAAAATAATGGCGCAAATCCCCCGCCGTTCTGTTTTTATTATCCGTTAAGGTTTCTACAATAACCGCAATTCCGGAAGGACCATATCCCTCGTAAACCATTTCGAAATACTCACTGGTACTTCCTTCGCCCGATGCCTTCTTGATGCTACGGGTAATATTGTCGTTTGGCATATTGTTCGCCTTTGCTTTTGCAATGACATCCCGCAATTTGGAATTAGAATCCGGATCCGGTCCTCCTTCCTTTACTGCAACCATAATCTCTCTGCCTATTTTGGTAAAAATCTTACCCCTTTTTGCATCAATAGCACCTTTTTTTCTCTTAATCGTTGCCCATTTGGAATGTCCTGACATACTTAAAAATCCTCCTATAGCCTTGTATTCTCCGTAGTATCTTACGAAAATTTATCCTGCCTCGCAAAAGCCAGGAGGGGAAGTCCCCCGCCCGGCTTCTTGGCATATTATGACTCCTCGGTTTTAGAATCAGCAGCCAACTCCTTAATGCTGGTAACCAAACCCGCCAATCCCTGAATTTCCGACGGGATAATAATCTTGGTTGCCTTGCCATCTGCTGCCTTTGCAAAGGCCTCCAGACTCTTAATAGCAACAACTGTTTCGTTAGGATTGGCTTCGTTAAGCATCCGCAATCCCTCTGCAGTAGCCTTTTGCACTTCTAAAATCGCCTGTGCCTCACCTTCAGCAACACGAATTGCCGCTTCTTTCTCCGCTTCCGCCCGCAGAATTTGGGATTGTTTTTCTGCCTCTGCCTGCAAGATGCGCGATTCCTTTTCGCCCTCTGCCACCAAAACAGCGGACTTCTTTTCTCCCTCCGCACGCAAAATGGCCTCACGGCGTTCCCGCTCCGCCTTCATTTGCTTTTCCATGGCTTCCCGGATGCCGGCCGGCGGAATAATATTTTTTAATTCTACACGATTTACTTTGATACCCCAAGGATCTGTCGCTTCGTCCAAAATAGAACGCATCTGGGTATTGATAACATCTCTGGACGTTAAACTTTCGTCCAGTTCCATATCGCCAATGATGTTACGCAAGGTTGTGGCTGTTAAATTCTCAATGGCAGACATAGGCATATCCACACCATAAGTAAACAACTTAGGATCGGTAATCTGGAAATATACCACCGTATCAATCTGCATCGTAACATTATCCTTGGTAATAACAGGCTGAGGCGGAAAATCCACCACCTGCTCTTTTAAACTGATCCTTTTAGCAATCCGATCCAGCAAGGGGAGTTTTACATGAAGTCCCACGCCCCAACTGGCATGGTATGCACCCAGTCGCTCTACCACATAGGAATGTGCCTGCGGGACAATCTTGATACTCGATAGAAGTAACACAATAAGAATAACCAGTATACCAATTAAAAACGTCATAAAACCCCTTCCTTTCTCTTTTCATCCTTCATGCGTTGGATTCTGTGGAATCCTCTTTACTATGGCACGAACACCCTCAATGGATTGCACCACGACTTTTTCGCCAATTTCTATCACAGTATGGTCAACACTGGACGCAGACCAAACTTGTCCCATAACCTTAACTTGACCTTGGTTTTCCATGGGCTCGACTCTGCGAATAACCACCGCATCACTGCCAATGAGCCGATCTGCATTGGTTTTTATGGTTTTCTTTTCCCGAATCCGTCTAAACAACGGCACTGTTAAAATCAGTAGCACGGCAGAAACCATAAGAAAAACAATCATCTGCCATAGTATACTGCCGCCAAAAACTGCTACAATGGCAGCACTTACAGCGCCTGCCGCCATCCAAACGGAAACCAGGGAGACGGTAATTCCTTCTACTATGCCAAAAACCACCGCCGCTATCAACCAGACAATAACTGCACCGTTCATATGGTTTTACCATCCTTTCCCATAAACAGATGTAATCAGTACGCCCGCTTATAACCGCCGCTACGTTTTCCTTCATTGCTTCGTTTCAAATCCTGAAACTTTTCATCGCTATCTTGTTTAAATTTTTGCAACATGTCATCAAAGGACATTTCCCCACTATGCTTTCGGGTAAATTCGAATTCTTCCGGCGGTTGTTTCGGTCCATTCTCCCGCTTCGGCCGATTTTCCTGTCGCTTTGGTCTTGGCCCGCGACGTTCCCTTCTGGTAGAAGCCTCCGGATTTTCCGCCTGCTTAATGGAAAGACTGATTTTCCCTTTGTCCATCCCGATAACCTTAACCTTTACCATTTGCCCTTCCCGCAAGCGTTGATGAATATCACTAACATATTCCGATGCGATTTCCGAAATATGTACCAAGCCTGTCTTACCGCCTTCCAACTCCACAAAGGCACCAAAGGCCACAATTCCGGTAACTTTTCCTTCTACGACCGAACCTACTTCAATTTGCATTCTCTTCCATAACCCTTCCTGGGGCCTTGCCCCTAATGTAATTTATGTGATATCGTCCTGAGGAACGAAATTTTTTCTATTGTTCTGTTTTAATTGCCTTGATTGGCATCGCCGCGATTGACATCCACAAAAACTCGCTCATTGGGCCGCACTAAGCCAAGTTTCTCCCGTGCCATTTCCTCTAAATATTCCGGGTCGTTTAGATTTTCCAATTCCTTCTCCAATTTTTCTGTTTGTTGCTGTGCCGCTGCAATTTTTTCTTCCAAGGCATCGATTTCCTTATTCTTCTTAGAGATATCGATCTGTTGCCCAATCATAACACAGATAAAGTACAACACAAAAAAGATAGCCAACATCGCAACAGTAAACCGCTTTGGATTTAGTTTTTTCTTTTTCTTTTGTTCGGAACCGGTCTGAATCGGCGAATGCCCTGTTTTTTTTCTTTTGACATCCGTCCTCATCTTGCTTCACCCTCTCCGCCCTTTTCATCTTTTTATACTTTTTGATTATATCGTAAAGATACCCTTTTGTCAACGGAAATTTTCATTTTTCAAGGCTTCGATTCTCTTTTCGTTTTGCGGATTTCCTTCTGCTTTTGCAGTTTCTTTTTTTCTGCTTTTTGACATTTTCGGCGAAGCCGTTGCCGCTCCATTCTCGTCCGGAGCACTCCCTCTGCACGGCGAACCCCTCTGCTGCTATACCAGCCAATTACCAAGAAGGGTTTTGCCAGAATTTTATAAATGATCCCCAGGGGAAACAAAATGATTTTGATCAATCCCACACCAAGCCGGACTGCCTGCTGGTAGAACCAAACCATAACACATACCAATCGATCCCGAAACAGGGTTCGATAAAGGAAAAAACCCAAAATTGCTCCGGAAAACCCCTGCCAGCGCAATCGGCCATCGTTTTTGTCGTAGGCTGTCCAGAACAATAATATACCTGTCAGAATAAAAAAGCCGATATCCTCCATGTTGACTCCAAACACGGAGGTCCGGACAATCCGCCGTGCCGAACGAAGCACGTCGTATGCCAATGCCAAAATCCCGCCCAGAAGCAAAGACCATAAAAAATAACTCACAGTGGCGCCGAGTTTCAGTTCCATATAAGTTGCCAGCCTTTCTGTCTTTTCTCAAAACAAAACCTACTGAAACACCCTGCTCCAAAATCCTCCCCGTTGTTCTTTTGACCGTTTTTCGCTATATTGAATTTCATCAATGGTCCCTTCAATGACCAGTTGTCCGTCATCGACATTCAATTTCTGGATTCGAAAATCACAGCCAAGCACTGTCATCATTCCAAGGGCGGTATAAACCACCACTCTCTCCTCATCAAAACTTTCCACGTCTTCTACCGCAGTAATCGTTAACTTTTCCCTGTTATCCATGGCAATGCTGTGTTTTCTTCCTTCTTCCATGGTCATTCCTCCTATCACAAAGATACTTTATACATATTCGTACCAGAGGAATTTTATGAAAGAAAGTAATACATGCCGTTTTGCTTTGGTTTCTTCTATACGAAATCGGTCAAAATTCCATTGCTCACATAGAGAAACTCCGAAGGAATCCGGTATCTCCCATGCCTATATTCCAAGGTTCCACGCAACAAATTTTTCTCTAACGCTTCTCCAAAGATCTCTCTAAGTTCCTGCTCAAACCGCAGCCGAAATACCGCCCCATCAATCCCTTGCGCCATCCGCAACCCCAAAAAGCAAAATTCACTCATCCGATCTTGTTTTGACAAAGTCACACACTCCTCCACTGCGGTTCCGGTTTTGGCAATCTTAGAACAATAGTCGGCAATCCCCGACACATTATAATATCGCTGATGATCAATACAAGAATAAGCGCCGGCACCAAACCCGACAAAGTCGTCACATTGCCAGTATTTACAATTATGCCGGCTCTCCTTGCCGGGCTTTGCAAAATTTGATATCTCATATCTTGCATACCCCGCCTTTGCCAAACGTTCTACAGCCACATCATACATCATCCGCACCGCATCGTCATCGGGAAGGGTTAAATCCATCCTGGCAAAAGGCGTTCCCTCCTCGATTTTTAATCCATAGCAAGAAAGGTGTTCCGGCTGAAAATCCAAGACCTTCTCTAAAGTATCTTTCCAGTTCTCCATGGCTTGCTCCGGCAACCCATACATCAAATCCAAAGACAGATTTTCAAACCCCACCGCTCTGGCATCTTGAACGCAACGCTTAAAATCGGCAAAGGTATGAATACGCCCAAGTCTTCTAAGCATCCCGTCGTCACAGGATTGTAGACCGATACTCAGCCTTTTAAATCCTGTCTGCACCAATTCTTGAAGACCCCTTTTATTGATAGTTCCGGGATTACATTCCACCGTGATTTCACAATCCGCAGACAAGGAAAACCGGCTTTTAAGTTGTTCCAATAATGCCGAAAGCCTCTCTGGTCCAAGAACAGTAGGGGTACCACCACCAAAATAGATACTATCCACCAATCCATCATAAGAAAATCCGGCAATTTCCGCCATCATCGCCTGTTGATACGTTGCAAACCATGCCTCCTGTCCCGCAAAGGAATTGAAATCACAGTATAGGCACTTTTGCTTGCAAAAAGGAATATGAAGATAAATCCCAAGACTCATAGTTCTCTCTCCTTTTCTTCCGCATGGCAAGACAAAAAGCCGGGCGTTGCTCCGGCTCTTATCACTAATCCAATTTTAAAACGGACATAAAGGCCTCCTGCGGCACCTCTACCGAGCCAACCTGCCGCATTCGCTTTTTTCCTTCCTTTTGCTTTTCAAGCAATTTCCGTTTTCTGCTGATATCTCCGCCGTAACACTTGGCAAGAACGTCCTTGCGCATAGCCCGCACCGTTTCCCGCGCAATAATCTTTCCGCCAATCGCCGCTTGAATCGGCACTTCAAACAACTGGCGCGGAATAACCTCTTTGAGTTTTTCTGCCATTTTCCGTCCCCGTGTATAAGCGCGCTCTTTATGAACAATAAAGGAAAGGGCATCCACCGCCTCACCATTTAGAAGCATATCCAGTTTGACCAGTTCGGCCAATTCGAAACACTTAAATTCATAATCAAAAGATGCATAACCACGGGTTCTGGACTTTAAGGCATCGAAAAAGTCATAAATAATCTCATTCAAAGGCAAATCATAGTTTAGGGATACCCGAGTATCATCCAGATATGTCATATCCAGATAGGTGCCCCTGCGTTCCTGACACAGTTCCATAATACTGCCTACATAGTCTTTAGGGGTCATAATCGATGCCCGAACAATAGGCTCCATCATATAATCAATTTTCGAAACGCTGGGCAGGTTAGTAGGATTATCAATTAAAAGTTCGCTGCCATCTGTCTTAATGACTTTGTACTCTACCGAGGGTGCTGTGGTTACTAAATCCAGATTGTACTCCCTCTCTAAACGTTCCTGAATAATTTCCATATGCAAAAGCCCCAAAAAGCCGCAGCGAAAACCAAACCCCAAAGCAATCGAGGTTTCTGCATCGAACCGAAGTGCCGCATCATTGAGTTGCAGTTTTTCCAACGCCTCCCGCAGATCATCGTATCTGGCACCATCTGCCGGATAAATGCCGCAGTATACCATTGGCTTGACTTCCTGATATCCCGGCAACGGCTCATCAGCACCGCCTTCCACCGTTGTTACCGTATCTCCAACATGTACCTCTTGCACATTCTTGATGCTGGCGGCAATGAACCCAACTTCTCCGGCGGAAATTTTGTCTGCAGTAACCATGCCGCTTGGATGCAGATATCCCACCTCTACCACGTCAAAGACAGCATCCGTTGCCATCATTTTGATTTGGGTTCCGGGCGCTAACGTCCCGTCCATGACCCGGACATAAACAATAACCCCTTTATAGGGATCGTAATAGGAATCAAAAATCAACGCCTTTAAGGGCGCTTTCTCATCACCCACAGGCGGCGGGACCAATTCCACAATCTTTTCCAAAACCTCTTCAATATTGATGCCGCATTTTGCAGAGATTAACGGCGCATTCTCACCGTCAATGCCGATGACATCCTCAATTTCCCTCTTGACTTCATCCGGACGCGCCGAGGGAAGATCAATTTTGTTGATGACCGGAACCAATTCCAAATCATGTTCCAAGGCCAGATAGGTATTAGCCAAGGTCTGTGCTTCAATCCCTTGGGCCGCATCTACCACCAACACCGCACCTTCACAAGCAGCCAGGCTTCGGGATACCTCGTAATTAAAGTCTACATGTCCCGGCGTGTCAATCAAATTCAGAGTGTATTCTTCGCCATTCTTTGCTTGATATAACAACTTAACCGCGCGGGCTTTGATGGTAATCCCCCGTTCCCGCTCCAGTTCCATATTATCCAAAATCTGTGCTTGCATCTCCCGCTGGGTTAAAGCACCTGTTTGCTCCAAAAGCCGGTCCGCCAAGGTGCTTTTCCCATGATCAATATGGGCAATGATAGAAAAATTTCGTATTTTATCCTGACGACTGTGCATTCTGTTTCCTCCGCAATCATAATATCCGCTCCTTATTCTATCATAAAACCAAAAAAATAGCAAGCCTTCGAAAGATTTCTTCCGAAGGCTTGGGTTGCCGTTAACACTCGGCGGCAAAGCGTTCCCTATGACTTTTTTCTATTTTCTGTCGAACCATCATATCCTTGACCTTCATGAGCCGGATTTGAGTGCTCCGTTCACTTTCGTCCAGTTTCATGGTAATATACCGGATCTTTTCCTGATACTCCGGGATCATGACGTGTTCTAGCGCATTGACCCGACGCCTCGTTTTTTCAATTTCCAGTGCCATCAACTGACACGCTTTTTCCTTTTCTGCAAGTTCCAGCATGGAAGGAAAAGCATCTGCCAAACTCTGAACGGCCTCATCCAAATCCACCGAAGTAAAGCCATAACCATAGCAATTGATATCATGGGGATCCGGAGTCCGGGTTTGATAACGAAAATGCGGAATCTCCACCCCCATAACATTCTGGTAACTGACTTCCAGATGAACCGATTGTTTGGGATACATCAAGGCTGTATGCAACGCCGCACGATTCATCATGGCGCCGGCCAGAGCGAATCTTTGGTTTGCCTTTTTCAAATCCTGCTCAAACCGGCAGCGAAGCCGCATATTCTCCCGTACCATCTCCAAAAACTGCCGCATCAACTCATCTCGTTTATCCTTTAGCAATTTATGTCCTTTGATGGCTGTTGCAAGTTTCTGTTTCAAGCGAGTCAATTCCATTCTGGTCGGATTAACCTGCGTTATTGCCATACGCACCCTCCTTGTAATAACGATCCAGATAGGAATCCTTGATCCGCTTTAACTCACTGCGTGGCAGAATGGATAAAAGCCGCCAACCCAGTTCCAGGGTTTCCTCTACATCACGATTGGTTTGATATCCCTGAGAAACATACTCCTTCTCAAAGGCCTCGGCAAACTTTGCATATTTTTTATCCATTTCGGTTAAGGCTGCCTCACCTAAGATTACCATTAGTTCCTTTGCACTTTTTCCACGAGCATAGGCAGCAAATAACTGATTCATGGTATCCGCATGATCTTCCCTGGTCTTTCCCTCGCCGATCCCCTTATCCTTCAATCGGGACAAAGACGGCAAAACATCAATAGGAGGCATGATGTTCTTTCGATACAGTTCTCTGGAAAGAATAATCTGGCCTTCTGTAATATAACCGGTCAAATCAGGAATCGGATGGGTCTTATCATCTTCCGGCATGGTTAGAATCGGAATCAAGGTAATGCTTCCGTCCTTGCCCTTCTGCCGGCCGGCACGCTCGTATAGCGTTGCCAAATCGGTATACATATAACCGGGATAACCCCGCCGTCCCGGCACTTCCTTTCGGGCCGCCGAAACCTCACGCAGGGCATCAGCATAATTCGTAATATCCGTTAAAATAACCAGCACATGCATGTTTTTCTCAAAGGCCAAATATTCTGCTGCTGTCAAGGCAACACGCGGGGTAGAAATCCGCTCTACGGCCGGATCATTGGCCAGATTGATAAATAGCACGGTCCGATCTATGGCGCCGCTCTCTTTCAGGCTTTCAATAAAGAAATTCGCCTCTTCAAAGGTAATTCCTATGGCCGCAAAAACAACCGCAAAGGGTTCGTTGGTGCCTCTCACCTTTGCCTGTCTGGTAATCTGGGCTGCAAGTTGTGCATGAGGAAGTCCGCTGGCCGAAAAAATCGGTAGTTTCTGCCCCCGCACCAAGGTATTGAGCCCATCAATCGCAGATATCCCGGTCTGTATAAATTCCTGCGGGTATTTGCGGGCCGTTGGATTCATAGGGGTTCCGTTGATATCAAGTCTCTGCTTAGCCAAAATTTCCGGACCTCCATCGGTAGGACGTCCAAGGCCGTCAAACACCCGCCCCAACATATCTTCCGACACACGAAGTTCCATGCTGTGCCCCAAAAATCTTACTTTACTGGTTTCCGGATTGATTCCCGTGGCACTTTCAAATAATTGCACTAAAGCATTGGTTCCATCAATCTCCAGGACTCTGCAACGGCGGCGTTCTCCGCTTTCCAATTCAATTTCACCAAGATCATCATAATTGACATCCTCCACACCACGCACCAACATCAACGGCCCTGCAACTTCCTCAATGGTTCTATATTCCTTCGGCATCAGTATCCCTCCTTCTGCTCCAGATTGTTTACTTCGGTGCTAAGTTGCTGCATGATTTCTTCAAATTCTCTTTTCGTATCATCGAGGGCAACATATTTAAAACGTCCAATTCGTTCCCGTACCGGAAGCCCTACCAAATCCTCAACACTTGCTCGCTTTTGTAATGCTTCCGCACAGGCTTTGTAATATTCCAGAATCAATCGCATCATAAGATACTGTTTGGAAAGCGGGGTGTAGGTATCCAACTCATGAAATGCGTTTTGATGCAAAAAATCCTCTCGAATGGATCGTGCCGCTTCCAACTTCAAACGATCCTGTGCAGATAATGCATCCATGCCCACCAGTTTCACAATCTCCTCCAGTTCCGATTCCTCTTGGAGCAGTTGCATCAATTCCATTCTCAGGGACATCCAATCCTTTTCCACCTTCTCGTTAAACCAAGATTCCAGGCTGTTTAGGTAAAGGGAATAACTACTTAGCCAATGAATCGCCGGAAAATGCCTTTTGTAGGCCAAATCGGAATCCAGTCTCCAAAACACCTTTACGATACGCAAGGTAGCCTGGGAGACCGGCTCTGAAATATCCCCACCCGGGGGAGATACCGCTCCAATTACCGACAAAGCACCCTCTCGCTCCTCATGCCCAAGGGAAATAACCCTGCCGGCTCTTTCGTAAAACTGTGCCAACCGACTGCCAAGATATGCCGGATATCCTTCCTCTCCCGGCATTTCCTCTAAACGTCCCGACATTTCTCGCAGTGCCTCCGCCCAACGAGAAGTGGAGTCCGCCATCAGCGCCACCGAATACCCCATATCCCGAAAATACTCCGCAATGGTAATACCGGTATAAATGGACGCCTCCCGTGCTGCCACCGGCATATCCGAGGTATTGGCAATGAGGACTGTCCGCTCCATCAAGGATTTTCCGGTTTTAGGATCAACAAGTTCCGGAAACTCATTTAAAACATCTGTCATTTCGTTGCCGCGCTCGCCACAACCGATATACACCACAATATCCGCCTCTGCCCACTTGGCAAGCTGATGCTGTACTACCGTTTTTCCGCTACCAAACGGTCCCGGAACCGCAGCCACACCACCCTTTGCAATGGGAAAGAGCGTATCGATGACTCGCTGTCCGGTGATCAAAGGCATATCAGGAGGAAGTTTCCGTGCATAGGGACGGCCCCGTCGAACCGGCCAACGCTGTGCCATGGTAATTTTTTTGGTATCATTTCCGGTATCCAATTCTGCAATTACATCATCGACCGTAAAAGAGCCACTTTCTATTTTCGTCAATTTTCCTTCCAGATACGGAGGCACCATGATCTTTTGTACCACAACATCTGTTTCCTGCACTGTCCCCAGCACATCCCCGCCGGAAACCACTTCCCCTACTTGCTTTGCCGGCACAAACTGCCACTTTTTATCCCGCGGTAATGCCGCAACTTCAATTCCCCTTTTTAGACTATTGCCCGCAATATTTAAAATCTCCTCCAGCGGTCGCTGAATTCCATCAAACATACTGCCGATCAGTCCGGGGCCTAATTCCACACTCAAAGGGAGGTTGGTAGATTCCACCTCTGCACCGGGCCCCAATCCGGAGGTTTCTTCATAAACCTGAATGGAGGCTTTGTCACCATGGATTTCTATAATCTCACCAATCAATCGTTGCTTACCGACCCGCACAACGTCAAACATATTTGCGTCCCGCATCCCCTCGGCAATCACCAGTGGTCCCGCAACCTTTTTAATCCTTCCCTTATTCATTTTGTATCACTCTCCTTCGCCGGATCCGTCATGGAACAAAATATCGGCTCCCACCGCCTGTTCCACAGATTTTTTTACCTCTGCAACTCCCTGACCGGTATTCCCCCATGTACCAGGAATTAAAATGACGGCAGGAAGCCGTTGCTCTCGCATCCTTGCAATTTCTTCCGGAATGACAGATGCCGCCGCCTCCGTCATATAAATAATGCCATATTTTTCATGACACAGACTTCGAAAACACCTGCGGATTTCCTCCTCGGTTTCAACAAAAAAAGTCTTTAGCCCCAAGGCAGCAAATCCGTAAACACTGTCCCTATCGCCTATTACCGCAATATCAGTCATACAAGTCACGCATCCTTTCCCGGATCGTTGTTTGATGCAGACCATTCCGCTTTCCTGTCAGAATCAGCCTGATTTGTTTGATCTCATTTTCCACGGCCAGTACATAAGCAAGCACAGGGGCAACTGTAAAGTATTTTACCTTTTCACCTCGAATCCGTTTCATCATTACATTATCACACCAGGTCTCAAAAGCGGACAAGGAACGTTTCAATACCTCTACCCCACCTTCGTACGGCGTAAACGAGAGATATTCATAGATGGCCGATAAATCTTTGGCGGCCGCAGTTGCCAACTGTTTACAATCTAATGTTTCGCATTCTGCCAATGCACGCAGAATAAAGTCAAAAGATTTTTCCGCCAGACAACATCGTACTGCAATTTTAATATCCGTTGTCGCCACTTTCCATTTTGCCCAATCACGAATTAAGGGAATCTCTGACTGTTTCCCCGCCCCCTCGATGGTCTCAAGGGTTGCACGATCAAGGATACTATCACAAAGTTGCCCATCTTGCACCCGCAACAAAAGTTCCAACGCAGATTTTCCGGCTTCCGCCATCTTTCCCGGCAGAATTGTAAAGTCATTATCCTTTGCAGCCTTTTTTATGCTTTCTACAGAAACATTTCCGTCATCCAAAAAGAATTTCTCCTGAAAATCTCCTGAGACTTTCCCCTTGATAGCAACTTTTAGGTTATGAAAGTCGGTTTCATAGCGAAAAATCGAAAGTAGTTGAGGGTCTATTGATAGTTCTCTCAAAAACCTCCACAATTCTTCCCTGCGGGCAGACAACATATCCTCCATCTCCCGACTCTCTGCATACCCCTTCTCTTGCAAGAACTGTATTGCCTCTTGGTAGGTTGGAGTATCCAGCAACCGTTCCGCCTCCGACTGTGTCAGCAATTCTTCTTCTTTAATATGCACTCTGGCAACATCATAGGCGTACCCTTCTTTCATTACACCGCCCCCTGTTCAAAGAGAATCCTATGTGCCATATCACGAAGTTCTTCTAGGTTTTCATGGAGCAAGGCCCTATAAGTCATATCCAGTTCAATTCGGCCGATGGCTAGCAAAAAACCGCCGTCCCCCTTGAGGGGCTCTTGGTCAATTGCAAAGCCGGGATGCTGTTTTTCCAATTCCTTTTCCAGGGTATCGCTAACCAATTCGCCCTTTCGCGGCACAAAACACAACAACCCTTTTTCCTCTTTCGGATAAGACTCTAATTGCCGTAAAACAAACTCCTCATAAGCGGCATCATTCATTTGTAAAAGAGATTGATAAACCGCATCTAACACTTGATCAATCAATGCCTGTTTCTTCTCCAAAACCAGTCGACGACCTTTTCCCTGTGCTGCCGAAGCACTACGTTCTAATATATCCTTAGCCTTTTCTTCTGCCGTCTGCCGTGCCTCTTTTTCCAGTATGTCCAAGTTCTCCTGTGCTTGGCATAATTGTTCCTGTGCCTTTTTTTTGGCATCCTCCAATACAGACCGGGCCTTTCCTCGAGAATCTTCCAGAATTTCATGCAATATCGTTTCCAATCCGGTCAATCTACTCTCCCCTTTCTGTCAAACATCAGGGTCTTAAACCTGCAAACCCTGGATTCCCACAACGGATAAAATCGAAACCAACAATGCCAAAATTGCATAGGTTTCTACCATGGCGGCAAAAATCATTGCCTTACCCATTTGATCCGGTCTTTTCCCAACCAAACTGATACCGGCAACCGCCGCACGGGCCTGCCGAATTGCAGACCATAAACCCACAAACCCCATGGGAAGACAGGCTGCCAAATATAAACTTCCCTTAACAATAGAAACCTCGGCAGGGGCTCCTAAAATACCGATCTGGGAGAGCACTAAAAAGGCAATCAGCAGGCCATAGATCCCCTGTGTTCCCGGCAAAAGTTGTAAAATTAAAACTTTTCCAAACTTTTGCGGATCTTCCGTTACAATCCCTGCCGCAGCCTCTCCGGCAATGCCTACCCCAATTGCCGAGCCAATACCCGCCAACAAGGCCGCCAGTGCGGCACCAATCAACGCAAATACCAAGCCTAAATTCTCTAACATCATTTTTCCTCCTCTAATTGATAATATTTTGTATTCACAGCAAAAGGCGTATATTTTCTTCCGCCGCCCTCATAAAATTTCCCGAAAAACTCAACAAATTGCAGTCGGTTGGTGTGAACATAAGCCCCTAGAAGATTAATGGCAATGTTTAGGGCATGCCCAACGAGAAATACGATAAGGAAAAGAAGGAATCCAAGGATGCCGTCTCCGAACATACTTCCCATTTTGTTAAAGACCTGTGCAATAACACCGGTTGCAAGTCCCAAGGCCAACAATCTGGAATAGGATAAAATATCACTTAAATAACTGGTCACCCCATAGAGTTCATAAAGACCTTTCGCCACTCGTTTTGCCGGATTCTTAGAAGATCTGCCGCCAAATAAGACAATGCCGAAAGCACCAATCCCGGCGCAAATTCCAGCCCCTGTTCCAACTGTGGCGGGAAGAACAAAATGAAGTCCCACCATCTGAGAAAACATCGGTGCAGAAAGCAGAAAAACAATTCCGCCCCCTACTACAAGATACCAGCATATCACATCAAAGAAAGCCGCAGTATAATCTTTTTCCTTGATGCACTGATAAAGCCGCATCCCAAGTCCGCCAAATACGTGTATGGTGCCAAATGCCATGGAAAAGAGTAACATCCGCATAGGATTTTCCACCGGCGCAAACCACAAAGGCGGTATTGTAATGGGATGATGGAAGAAAACATCGGAGACAATCGTAATGGCATCTCCAAAATAACTCCCAAACATAATACCCCAAAAAGTTGTGGAAATTCCGCAGTAAAAAAACATCGTCAGGCTCTTTTTCAATCCGCTGCGCATATCCCGAAACCGCCATAAAAGACCGCCGCAGATAAGAACTACCAAAATTCCATAGGCAGCATCGGAAAGCATCAAGCCGAATAAAATGTAATAAAAAATCGCCATTACGCCGGTAGGATCTACTTCGCCGCGTCCCGGCAAACTGTATGTTTCCAGAACTGTTTCAACCGGTGCAGAAAAGGCATTATTTTGCAAGAGAACGGGGACATCATCCGCTTCGTCTGTTTCCCTGATTTCTACCGCCGCTCCATGGTACTGTACCAATTCCTTCTCCGTCTCTTTTGCTTTTTCGTGGGGGAGATACCCCGTCACCATGAAAACCCGTTTCCCCTGACGGACTTTTTCTAAGATTTCATATTTCTCCAGTCGCATAGTGTAGTAATCTACCAAGAATCGAAAATCTTCCCGCTGGGTCTCATAATTCCGAATAATCTGCTCCCGCAGTATGATTTCCTGCCGGGCTGCTTCCATTTTCCGTTGATGCCGTGCAATCCGCTCTGCCGGAATCATCGAGGTAAACACCGTTGGTTTTGCAAACCCAATACCGCGCAATCGTTGCTCCACCCGTTCCTGTTGTTGTTTTTGACAAAAGATCAAGACACAGGTCTGCTCCTGACTTTGGGAAAGTATTTCAATTTCTATCGCCGGAATCTTTTCGTCTGTCCCGGTTTGCTCCCTGTATTGCTGCAAAATCATTTCCGTGGATAACAGTTCAGAAAAAACACCCACCAACGTCGCCGTCTTTTTCGTTCCTGTATAAGTCATAGGGATGTCCAGTTTCTCCCAAGGCCGCAGTTGGGCAATTAAGTTCTCCCGTCGCTGAATTTCTCCTTGGAAATCCGCTTTTTCTTTCTCTGCTTGCAGAATCCCTTTGGCACTGTCTAACACTTTATCTATCCCGGACAATCGTTCTTCATATTCCGCAAATGTCATTTTTTTGCGGCCTTCCAGCATAGCAAAGACGCTGTGTTCTTCCGGTACATAAGATTCCAAAACATCCAAAGCCTGTTCTAAAATACCGATGGTCTTTTCGAAAATCCCTCTTGCTTTTATTGTATTAAGGAGTTCAAATCCCTCGACCGGCTCAGCATCGGACACCTCCACAACACCGATCCGCTGCAAGGCATCCAGAATCCGTTTGCGGTCTTGCTTCATACCATAAACTGTAATATGGTCCATTTGGGCAACCGCCATAGTCCAAACACCTCCTTTATACTTTCTTTCCCTTGGTCAAATACGCAAAAAGTGCTTCCGCTGCCTGTGGCATTCGTTCCTTTGCCGCCTCTTCCTCTTTGAAAAACTCTTCCTCTATATCTCTCAGCCATTTCTCTTCTTGTGCCTGCGCAGTCTTTTCCGCTTTTTCTCGACATTCTTCTTCGTACTTTGCAATTCTCTGATTGACGGATGCACGTAATCCTTTGATTGCTTCATCGGTTTCACGCACAATTTCCCCTGCTGCCTGTATTGCCTCCTGCTCCAGAGCATCAGCCTCGGCCTCTGCACCTAAAATTTTTGCTATCGTTTCTTCTGCCATTTTCTCACCCCTTTTTAAACAATCTCCCATCTTTTTAGAATTATCCTACCCTGTTTCCAACTACTTCATACTTTGGGCTGGCATCTTCTTCCCCGCATTCCGAATATTGCATTTGCTTTTGAAGAATATCCCCTGTATAATAGTCGGCAAGGAGAGATTTTATGAAAAAATTTTTTTATAGTTTTCTTATTGTCGTTTTAGTATTACTTTTTACCATGAGTACTTTCGCAGCAACTCACACCGTGTCTGCCGGAGATACCATGTGGAAAATCGCAGTCAAACACCAAATCGGCGTCAGTGAAATCATTTCTGCCAATCCACAGATTCCTAACCCGAACCTGATCTATCCAGGGCAAGTTCTTTCCATCCCCTCGCTAGATCATACGGTATCCTCCTATGAACAGAGCGTTATAAATCTGGTCAACAAGATTCGTCAGGAAAATGGGTTAAAACCACTGACCGCCAACTGGGAACTGAGCCGGGTTGCCCGCTATAAATCCCAAGACATGGCAGACAACGGATATTTCTCTCACACCAGTCCTACCTACGGTGCACCATCAACCATGATTAAGAACTTTGGCCTTTCCTTCCGCCGCTCCGGCGAAAATATCGCTAAGGGTTATAGGACGCCTCAAGCAGTGGTAGATGGTTGGATGAACTCCAGCGGACATCGGGCCAATATCTTAAACGCCGCCTATACGCAAATCGGCGTTGGATATGTTGCCGCAGGAAATCACTGGACCCAAATGTTTATCGGCTAGCCACAAAGGATAAAACGGAGTGATTTTGGACATTCTATCTAAAAGGAGTTGTTGTCATGTCCAAGAATATCCGTTGCGACCTTGCCGTGGAAGCCAGAGAAATGTTAACCGAGGTACAAGGGGAAAACTATGTAATCCCCGGCGTTTCTGTAGATACCGAAGAAGTCCATTCCTATATCCAGATCACCCGGGTTCGGGTGGATTCAAAGGAAGGCGCCGAGCACCTTGGCAAGGCACCGGGGAACTATATTACCATCGAAATGCCGGTCCGCTTTTATGGCCAGCAAAAAATTTACGAAGAAATGTGCCAGGTCTGCGCCAAAGAACTTTCAGCTTTGACAAGGCAGTATCTTCAAAAGGATGATGATGCAGTTCTTGTCATCGGTCTTGGGAACTGGAACATCACAGCAGATGCTCTGGGTCCCCGTGTCATTCATTCTCTCATGATTACCCGGCATCTCAAAGAATATATGCCGGAAGAAATCGACGAAGGCATCCGCCCCGTCAGTGGGATTTCCCCCGGAGTCTTGGGATTGACCGGCATTGAGACCGGCGAGATTGTTCGCGGTCTCGTTGACCGGCTCAAGCCACGACTCGTCATTGCCATTGACGCACTTTGTTCCCGCAAGGTAGAGCGCATCAATACCACCATTCAGTTTTCCGATACCGGGATTACCCCCGGAGAGGGAATTGGGAACAAACGCCAAGCCATTAATCAGGAAACGCTGGGGATTCCCGTCATTGCCATTGGCGTTCCCACCGTAGTAGATGCCGCTACCATTGCCGGCGATTCTATCAATTGGGTTCTGCGCCGTTTGGGAGAGCAGATGCAAACTAGGCAACCGCTCTATCAATTTCTCAAAGATTTAGAGGGAGAGGACAAATATGAATTAATCCGGGAATCTATCGCACCCGCCTTTGGAAACTTTATTGTTGCTCCTAAGGAGGTAGATGTTATCATTGACGATATTTCCCGTGTGATCGCCAACGGCATCAATATTGCCCTGCACAAAGGAATTTCTCTCTCAGACATCGATCGGTATGTTTGATAAAGCATTCTTTAATTTGCATTTTTAGCCATAGAAATAACCCCTAGATTCTGTCCAAGGAAATTAAAACTTAAATACGAAAAAAAACTTCATGGTATCATAGTAAATGGTTGAATGACCGTGTTACTAAAATGTCATAAAGGTTTTTTATAATGTTACAAAAAACAACCTGTACTACACCGGCAAATTACAGGTGTCCATATTATAATTTAGTCTAAAATCCCTATCGAATACTCTGCCGTAAAAGTTTCTCCCGATGCCAATCTTTGCATCCCATATTTGTTTTCGATATTGGAATCCTCATTGTCACGAAATCCCATGCTATACCATGGTTCCAGACATACAAGCGGCGCTTCCTTTGGCGCAGTTGAACTCCATATGGCCAAAATGGGAAAGTTTCCGTAAGCGAAACGAATTCCCTTTCCGGTATCTTTATGCACCAAATTGACCCATCTGGATTGAATATCCTCAAAAATCATAGCCTCGTTGTCAAAAAGGCTTCTCTCTAGCGGAAGCACTCTACCACCGTCTAAGACGGTATCCTTTTTCTCTGCAGAAATCTCAACCGTCTCCATATTACATTCATTAGAATCCAAGCGTTCCTCTTTTTCGAATTCTAACTGGTAATCGCTAAAACTTGCCCCGGATACCATAGGAACATTAAACCCCGGATGGCCCCCAAGACCAAACAGCATTTCCTCCGCATCCTGATTTTCTACAAAAAAGCGTGTATGTAGCGTATTCCCCTCAAGGGAAAAGTGAATGGAAATATAGAAATCCCAGGGATAGACTTCCTTGGTTTTTTTATTACTCTTTAGAGCAAAAGTTATAGAGGCTTCGGTCTTATCCGTTACCGTCAGTTCCGAATCCCTGAGAAAACCATGTATTGGCATGGCGTAATCCTGTCCTTTAACGGTCAATACCCCATTTCTCAGCCTGCCAACCACAGGAAACAAAATGGGAGAATGATTTTTCCAATACTTAGGATCTCCTTGCCAAATATATTCAACCCCATCCTTTTTCAAAGACAGTAACTGACCGCCCAAACTATCAATCTTAGCCGAAACCCGGCCGCATTTTATCTCCTGTATCATGGATTTTCCTCTCTTTCTAAAACAATCCCGGAATATTCAATCCGCCGGTGAGTTGTCCCAGTTGTGCCGAATTATCGGCCTCCATCTTTCGCAATCCCTCATTGACCGCTGCCACGATCAAATCCTGCAACATCTCAACATCATCCGGATCAAC
>JAZRPL010000063.1:0-20321 GCA_045649245.1 Ructibacterium sp. | reverse complement strand
GAAAACAGGGATTATAAAACCAAACGGTAAAAACAAAAATCCAAAGGAGTTTTGTATGATGAGCGAGATGCCGGAAATTTTATATACCATACTTTTTTGTACGGTGGGGGATATTGCCTTTACCGGGATTTTTGATATGGGTTTTTATGACCGGAGCCGGTTGAGTTATGACCCGCATATGCATAATCAGTACGAGTTACAAACTGTCTGTGAAGGCAGATATACGCTGGAGAATCTGGACGGCACGGTTTCTAAGTGTCTGCAGCCTGACGAAATTGCCTTAATCCCCCCGGGATATTATCATAACGCCAAAAAGGAATCCGGTGCGATTCCTTGTAAATACGCCCTGCGGATGGAATTTGAGAAAGTCCAAAGCACCAAAGGCTGTGAAGAACTGTATGATCGGTTTGTGGAGAAACTCGGTGAAATAGGCGAAGGGATTTTTACCGTTTCTGTACCGGATTCGGCAGAAAACTTAAACGGTATCTACCGCTGGATGGGAGATCTGGCATCCGGCGGAGAAATCATAGCAGAGGCCTACTACAAATTATTTATGACCCGATTTGTGCTCAGCGTGATTTGCCGAGACGCGTCGGGAGACTTGGGCTTGCGGCGCAGCGTTGGCTATGATGCCGCCGTAGTGCGGAAGGATATGATCGAGCGTTTCCTAAACGCCAATTACAGCAACCCGAAACTGACGGCACAAATGCTGGCCCAGCATGTCAATTTAAGTATGCGTCAAATGAACCGGGTGTTCTCGGAATTCTACGGCACTTCTTTTTATCAACTTTTAACCAATATCCGGCTGAGCCATGCAAAAAAAATGCTTCTGTGTAGTCAAATGACGGTCAAGGAAATTGCAGCCCAAGTAGGCTATGACTCCACCACCGGTTTGTTTATCGCTTTCAAAAAAAAGTATGGCATTACCCCGGGTGAATTCCGTGCAGAGAATAAAGAAAACAAAAAGGTTACAATTTGTTAACAAAACAGACATAATTTAAATAGAAATGGCTTGTTTTTCTATTGTAACCAGAGAAGAAGTTTGTTAAAATGTATGAAAGAATCCTATCTGGCGGAGAATCGCTTTGTGTGTTTTTGGCAAAACGGTTTTTCTTTGGCTTTCATAGGAAAATTCCTCCCTTGTGTAAAGGCGCTGATTGCCAGTGGCAACCGTCCAGCGCTGACCGAGGCGAGAGCCGAGACGGGGGACTACCTTCTCTTCTTAAAAGCCTCCCTTGTGTAAAGGGAGGGGGACCACCGGAGGTGGTGGAGGGATTGTAAAAGGGCAGAAAAGATCAATAATAAATAATATGAAAATTAATAGTTCCAATCAATAATATACATAATTTTCAAAGGAGTGACTTTTCTATGAAAAGAACAAGAATACTGGCAGGTTTCCTCAGTGTTATGATGGTACTGTCTGTTCTGGTTGCCCTGCCGGTTTCGGTAGTAGCTGAGGATGTTATTGTCAGCGAGACCGAACTTTTTTCCGGTCTGGGCGTAGCAGCCTCTCATACCCTTAGAGGAACAACTGCTGCTGAGGCGGGAATTAATAGTTCTGCCGTACGTCTTCGTGGATGGAGTAAGTGGGAAAATGGAGGTGTAGCCGATTTAGATATTACCACCAGTAGTGGTACCGTCAAAGCGGTTACTTACAGCAGTGATGGTTTAACCATGAATGCTGGTGCCGCTGGTTCCTCGAACTCTAATCTCCAGCTTCGTGTCACGGATATAGTAACCAGCGAAACCGGTTTCCCCGATGGTGCGATTTTGTCCTACGGCATGCGGATTAATGCATCCAATATTACTGGGCAGCCTTCTCAGACGCGTACTTATATTTGTGACGGTACAAACCAGATTGAGGTGTCTTTTAATACCGATGCAAATGGAGAAGGTTATACCTTAAAGAGTAACAGTGGTCAGCAGTATAGTAACTACAGCCTGACAAACGGAACTTTCTATGATATTGCCATCAAGAGAAACGGTAGTAATTTTGAACTTTATTATAAAGAAGAAAGTGCTACCAATTATATCTATATGGGTAGCCATCCGGTGGATAAGTCTTCTACTTCCGTTTATGTATATTTGGAGGCTATGTATACGAATGGTACAGTAACCGGTTCTAGTGTAACCTATAATGATTTGGCCCTTTATACTGCGGCTGCTGCACCGGTGCCGACTGCAACAGCTACACCGGAGCCGACTGCTACACCGGAGCCTACACCCGAGCCGACACCGACACCGGATCCGACCTATTCTTTCTCAGATATCATGGGAACGAATGCTGCATTGAAGGAAAACCTTGACTTTACAGGAGCGGAAGGTAGTTCCACCAGTGCCACCGGAAAATATGCATATACCGGTGCAACCTTTAACGGCGTAGCCATTGACAGCACCTTTGCGTTTACCAGCGGTAGTAATGCTGCAAGTGGTACGGACCTTGTTTTAACCGGGACCCGTATGCAGAAAAACTATGATTTAACCGGGACCACCCTGTTAAACAATGACGATGGTTTGGAATTCCGGCTCAAGGTAGTTTCTGGCGGTGCCAAGATTATTGCAACCTTGGGCGGTGGCAGAACCTTCCTGCATATTGGTAAACTTGCCAACGGAAATTTCGGCCTTTATGCAGCCGGTTCTGTAACGAGCCTTCCCACTGCAGAAAGTCAATATGCTGACATGGGCTTTAGTGCCGATCAGTATGTAACCTTCTTCTTGAAGCGCACCGCGGCGCAGGCCTACGATCTGTATTATAAGCTAGATGGTGCTAACGGGTATACAAAGCTGGGCGCTTATGCTTCCAGAAACGAAACGACTAATCCATATTTCCAGATTGATGCAAGAAATAATACCAGCAACGTAGGTCCTCTGCGGAACGGTACCATCAATCTTGACTACATCCGTCAATATACAACCACCAACGCTGTGGCAGAGCCCAGTGTTTCGGCAACCAATCTGCTGCATGAAGAGAATTTTGACAGTGGCTGGGAAGCCGTTAGAGCAGCCGCCAAGTCGGCCGGCAGAACCAGCAGTAGCGTATGGCCGGGCTCTGGATATCTTGCGATGCAACAGAGTAGCACTTACGCACATGCGTATACGACAGAAACAGACTCATCTACTTGGCAGTCTTATTGGGTAGATAATTTGGAGATTCCCGATGGCGGTTATGCAGAACTTCGGATGGTTGTCCGTGGTAACGATGGATTTAAATTTACAGATGCTAATGGTAACGGCGTCAATGTAAAGTTGCCCATGCAGTCCAATGCGTCTTCCTATTTTGCACATGAGCCCAACACTTGGTTTACCTATCGCATCTTAAGAAGCGGCAGCACCTATACGGTTTATCTTAAGAAGGAAGGCTCCGATGCAACCGGTTGGTTATTGGTAAACAATAGTGGTGTAGAGGCCATTGCAGGCAGTGCCGATGGTGCTAAAATGACCATCGAGAAGCGGGCCGACGGACATCGTACTTGGGTTGATTATGTTAAGGTTTACGGACCCAGTCAGGTGCTGACCATTACCGACGGCGGCAATGTTACCTTCCAGCCGGCAGACGGTGCTACCTTAGAGTATAATAATCAGGTACGTGCCAAGGTAGGTGCCGGTAATGCAGGTACTTTGATCTTTGCTGCCTACAAAGCAGACGGCAGTCTTTATACTGCAGTGCCTTATGCAGTAACTGCTTCTGGCGGAGACTATATATTTGATGCAGGAAACGGAAATATTTCTTACGTAAAAGTATTCCTGTGGGATGGATTTACCAACTTGACCCCCAAAGTAACTGCAGTAAAGCAATTAAACAAATAATAATATAGAAGGAAAGACTGATTCTAGAGTTTTTAAAACAGGGGTTAACGATTGCGTTGACCCCTGTTTTGGAGTAAAGAGGTTGACGGAATCCGACAAAAAGCCTTTTCCTGAGGGCCTCCCCTGCGTAAAGGCGAGGGAGAACCCCTTTTCTCCTTGAAAGCCTCCCTTGTGTAAAGGCGCTGATTGCCAGTGGCAAATGCCTTCCCCTTGAGGGGAAGGTGTCAGCGATAGCTGACGGATGAGGTGGAATGCCTTTGCGCTGACCGAGGCGAGAGCCGAGACGGGGGACCACCTTCTCTTCTTAAAAGCCTCCCTTGCCTAAAGGGAGGGGGACCACCGAAGGTGGTGGAGGGATTGTAGAAAAACACCCTTTAGGATCTTCTAAAGGGCGAGAAATAATTTTAAAGATCTATTAAATTTGTAAATAATTGTTCCAATGATATAAAATGCTTTTCAAAAGGAGTGACAAACATGAAAAAATCAAGATTGTTGGCAGGATTCCTTAGTTTTGTCATGCTGATTTCTGTTTTATCAGTGATGCCGGTTTCGGTTCTGGCATCTACCATCAGCGAGGCATCCTTGCTTAGCGGAATGGAAGAGGAAACTTCTCGTGCCTTAACCGGTTCCGACATTTCTGATTTAGGAACTTTAGGTACCGCTACCATGCGGCTTCGTATGGCATCTCCTGTCAATAAATGGGATGCAAATGTTGCAGGGCATACGGTTCCTTATGGCAGCAGTACCACCACGGCGGCCAGTGTCAGTGCTGACGGCTTGACATTGGTTTCGGATATTACCAATAGCCTTGGTGTTGATCTGCGTGTATTTGACGTGCTTACCTCTACCCAGGATTTTGAAGACGGTGCTATGGTAAAATACAGCCTTCGTCTGAACACCACCCCCGGCGGGACAGGGACTTCCAAGGCACGTACCTATGTTCGCGGCGCCGGAAAGAATATTGAAATTGTTTTTGACGGGGCAGGATATAAAATCGCTGGTACACAGTACAATGATCATGTCCTGACACCGGGCACTTTCTATGATGTTGCCATTAAGAGAGAGGGCAATAATTTCAAATTCTATTATAAAGCATCCAGTGCCACGGACTACACCCTATTACAGTCTGTTGCGGTTGGTGCATCTTCTGGAGATTACAATGTATATCTGGAAGCCCAGCATCAAGCAAACGTGGGCTCTAGTGTAACCTATAAGAATTTGGCCCTTTATACCGAGTCAGCAGCACCTACGCCGACCGCAACTGCCACAGCAACGGCAGACCCCGGCAGCGAGGGGACGATCCTTGGCGGCACGGGCATTGCAAAACAGTATGACTTTACTTCTTATGCAACGTTGGCGGATATCCCTTGTGCGGCCGACAACACCACCGGACGGCTTCGCCGCGGCGGCAGTTTCCTGTCCAACGTGTCCACCGCTCCGGAAGTGGCTACCGCAAGCGGTACAACACCGGCATTTAGCGTGGATGCAACCAATGGTTTGACATTGGTTACCGGTATTGCGGCCGGAGAATCCAGCGCACAACAGATGCGGTATCGGATCTTTGATATGGTGACCAGCACCGACGGTCTGCCGGATGGCGCTGCTATCAAATATACCGTTCGTGTAAATGATAACGTAAAGGACAGTGCCTCTGTTTCCAAAGCACAGATGGATTTGGTTTGGAACGGTAACCGCGGAGGTATTGAACTCAATACCAATAACAATACAGGGTATAAATTGCTAGGTGGCAGCAATGTGGCCGGCAATACCGATATCGAGGAAAACGTTTTCTATAACCTGATTGTAAAGAGAAACGGCTCCAATGTGGAACTTTACGGTAAGAAAGAGAGCGAAAGCACCTATACCTTGTGGGCGCAGACAGCGTCGGCAAAGAGCGGAACCAACAATTTTATTGATATCACTTCTCATACTGAAGATGGTTCCAGCATTTCTATCAAGAATGCGACCTTGTATACCATTGCGGCTGCATCGGCTCCGATCCCGACGGCAACTGCTACGGCTACCGCAACGCCTACTGCAACCGCTACGGCAACTGCTACGCCTACTGCAACTGCTACGGCTACGGCAACTGCCACAGCAACGCCTACGGCAACTGCTACTGCAACTGCAACGCCTACTGCAACTGCTACGCCCGTTACTGTTGCAGAGAGCGTGCTTTTGGACGGCACAAGAGCGTCTAAAACCTATGCATTGACAGGAACGGCGATTTCTGACCTTGGTTTGGGTTCGGCAACGGCACGGCTTCGTATGGCAGCCCCTGTCAGCAAATGGGACGGCGATGTTGCAAGCCATAGCGTTACCTATGGCAGCGGTACTTCCACGGCGGCCTCTGTCAGCAGCGACGGTTTGACTCTAAACAGTGATCTTACCAATGGTATTGGCGTGGAACTGCGTGTGTTTGATATGATTACCTCTACGCAAGATTTCGAAGATGGTGCTATTATAAAATACAGTGTTCGTCTTAACACCACCCCCGGCGGGACAGGAACCTCCAAGGCACGGACCTATGTCCGCGGCGCCGGAAAGAATATTGAAATTGTCTTTGATGGGGCAGGATATAAAATTGCAGGTGCACAGCACAATGATCATATCTTGACACCGGGCACTTTCTATGATGTTGCCATTAAGAGAGAGGGCAATAACTTCAAATTCTATTATAAAGAATCCACTGCTACAGATTACATCCTATTACAGTCTGTTGCCGTTGGTGCGTCTTCCGGAGATTACAATATTTATCTGGAAGCCCAGCATCAAGCAACCGTGGGATCTAGTGTAAACTACAAGAATTTGACTCTTTACATTCCTTGGGATCCCATGGATGATATTGCCGAGGCGGCAAAACTGAACAAAATGGTTGTTTACGAGGACTTTACCGAGGGAACTTCCGGCAGCTTGCCTGCTACTTGGTCTGTAGGTGACGGAGTGCTAAAGAGCCGTGCCACCAGTGCGGGCACAGACACTGCCAAGTTCAGCATGGGTGGTGTGGATATGACCGGCCCATGGGCGATTCGGATGAAGGTTCGTAAAAATAATGCAGAAACCAATCCCAATGCAAATATTTATGTTACGACAGAAACCCGTTTGGTATATAACTATACTGCCGATAATGTAAACTTTAACTGGCAAACCGATGTTCCCCTTGTGACAGATGTGGGCGTATGGTATGATTTTCTCTATTGTTTTGATGGTGTTGCTTCGGTAAATGTCTACCGCAGAGAGGTAGGCAGCAATGTCTGGACCACCGTTAAAGCTGGACAGACCATGCGTGCCGGAAGTTGTAGTACTGCTCCTGAGATTCAGTTGGTACAGGGTGGTGCTACCAGTGACTATGATGTGGATGACTTGTGCGTTTATGTAGGTTCCGCAATCAATTTAAACAGTCAGATCAGCGGTTCGCAGTTGCAAGTTACCGGTTCGATCCTCTCGGGCAAGCCAGGAGATCTGGGAAGCAAGCAGGCTACTTTGATTGGTGTGACCTATGATAAGGACCATGGCTATACGACTTCGGTACAGGAAGTAGATAAGACCGGTGCGATGGGAACGGAAGTATCCTTAAATCACAACTTTACGTTGCCTGCCAGTGTTGATCCGGCGAACAGTGTCGGTGCGGCTCTGCTCTGGCATTCGACGGCTACCGGTGTTGCTTTAACCGAGGCTTCCGGACAGTCCTTGACCAACCGTGCAACCGGTGTTCCTGCCAGCGGGCAGGCTGTTGGCTTGACGCCGACTACCAGTTACAACGAAGTTCGGATTACTGGTTATACTGGTGCCGCAGGGTATGTGACTGCTACCTTGTTACAGGGCAGTGATATTGTAGCAATCGGACAATGCTATACCAAGAACGGTTTGGTGGATACCACCATTGCTATTGACCCGGCGGCTTACAGCAGCGGAAGTTATACTTTGCGGACTCAGTATGGGGCTAATGTACCGGTGGAAACCCCGGTAACCCTTTCCGGTAACGATATTATTGCAGCCAACCCCATTACCGATGCAGCGACACTGCAGAACTTTGTCGGCACCTTCGGTACTGCCGAGGAGCAAGCGGCACTGGGAACAGATCCCACCTTTGTTGCCGGTGTTTACACAAGATTTGCCCCCGGGGCTGTCGGTGTTACCGATTTGTATGATTACCGTGCGGTTATTACCCAGGCTATCAGCAATGAAAATACAGACCGTGCTATTGTGAATCAGGTTAATGCGGCTGCAATGGCTAGCCCAACAAAATGGTCTGTTTTGGAAACCTTATTGTTGACCACCTACCGGACTTACTTAGGGATTCCGTCTAGTGTGACCACCGGCATTAAGAGCACCAAGAATTTGTTCTTAAGAATGGCTACTTCCACTGGATATACGAATACTGCAGGGATTTTGACAGCATTTAACAATGCTGTTACGGCGCAAAGACTTGCTGAGGCGGCACCCCCTCCCTCGGGCGGTTCTTACGGCGGCGGCGGTAAGTATACCGGCGGTGTGACGGTAGACAGTTCTGTCTCCACCGATACTACTGTGATTCCGATTTCTCAAAGAGAAGACGGCGAGTTTAGCGATTTGGGCAGTGTTCCCTGGGCACAGGATGGTATCAAAGCTATGCAGCGGGCAGGTATCATTAACGGCGACGGCGATGGTAAGTTCTATCCGGATCGGACCGTTACCAGAGAAGAATTCCTCAAGATGGTCATGATGGCGGCCCAGATTCCGGCATCCGGCACAGATTTGACCTTTAAGGATGTGGATGGCAGTGCTTGGTATTATTCCTATGTTGCAGGTGCTTATCAAAACGGTATTGTAAAGGGTATCAACGATTCCACTTTCGGCATTGGAACACAGATTACCAGAGCCGATATGGCAGTGATGATTAAGAGAGCCATGGATGCTTGCGGTATCAAGGCAGAGCCGATTCTGGCTGCGTTTGTCTTTGATGATTTTGCTGATATTCCGCAATATTCCAGAGAGAGTATTTCTATTCTTTGTGAGGCAGGCTTGATGAAGGGTGTTGGCGATAACTGTTATCTGCCCGGTGCATCTGCGACCCGTGCAGAAGCGGCTGTTGCGATCCAGAGAATGTACGACTATCTTGACCAAAGGAGATGATAGGCATGAAGAAATTTATTAAAAAGATTAGTTCCTTTGTTGCGGTTGCAGTTTTGATGACCGTAGTTTCTACCGGCGCTGGTGTTGTCAGCGCTGCGGAGCAGAGTATCATTGATGTAAATGAAGAGGCGTTGTTGCGCCATTTGGAAATTATTCCCGAGGGAGCCTTGCAGTACGATAAAGGGATGACTCGTGGCGAGTTGGCACATATTGCTGCTAAGACTTTGGCTGCGACACCTACCAGTCAGGATGGTCCTTACTTTTTCGATGTTCCGGAAGAACATCCCTATTATACGGACATTCAGGCTTTGGTAGACCATGGGGTTGTTGCCGGGGATGGGGACGGTTTTTACCGTCCCGATGACCCGATTTCCCAGTTGGAAATTTGTAAGGTGTTCTCGGTCGTTTTGGGCTACGGCGTAGTCGGCGAGTTCGACTCCTATCTGCGTGTGGCCAATGTCTCCGGTTTAACAGATGGTGTTGACCTATCCGGTACCATTACTTACGCACATGCTGTACAGATGGCCTATAATGCCTTAAACTGTGAGATGTTTGAAAAGGTTACTTACGGTGACGAGAGCGAGTACAAAGTCAATGCAGGGTATCTTGCCTTAGAGCGGTATCACGGTCTTGTAAAACAAACCGGTGTGGTAGACGGTAGTAACGGCACTAACCTGACCCATCCTGATGCTACCATTGCCGACGGTCAAATTCGTATTGACGGTACTTTGTATGATTGGGAGGATGGCGATAGCCTTTTGGGTCAAGCCGTTGTCTTCTATACCGGCCGGGATGCTTCCAGTGGAGAGGCTAATAAAAATATTGCATTGATTTATGCAGATACCACTAAAAACACTGTGATTTCCATGGATACCGGCGATGTACACGATATCAAAAACGGAAAGTTCTATTACTATGTAAAAGATGTTGAGAAGTCTGTGAAGTTCTCTGGTGTTGCTGATGTGATTATCAATGGCATGGCCTATCCCGAGTATACTGTTGCAGATTTAAAGGGCGGTGCGGGAACCGGTACGCTTAAACTCATTGATAACAACGATGACGGCGTCTATGATGTTGTTTTGGTGGATGCTTATATTTACATGGTTGTAAAGGCCTTTGATGTAGAGAAGAGTGTTCTCTACGGAAGATATCCTGCCATTACGGTAGGTGATCCTAACAGGGATGATGCCATTGTAAAAGTCCGTCGTGGTGACATGTTGGCGTTGCCTCGATCCGTGACCGAAGGTTGTGTTGTCGCTATCAAGCGGAGCATGAATTTAACCGGCACTTTAAAGATTGATATCCAAACAATAAATTCCGATTCTTACCAATATGTTGAGCGGATTGACAATGAAGTGATTCAGGTGGGCGGTATTGAATATCAATTGACCAGTGCAACCATTACAGATTCTACTGTTAACACAAAGGATTGTGTAAATGTTTACCTGCACAACGGTCGGGTTGCTGCCATTCTTCATGCCAGTGCCGGCGGTTACAATGTGGGCTATCTGGTAGACGCCGCTGTAGAGACAGAGGCGTTTAGCAGCACACTTTTGATTAAATTGGTTGACCGGGCTCGTGATATGAAAGAGTATACCGGCGCTAAGAACATTACCATTGACGGTGTTGTTTATAAGAACAATGCAAGCGGGGTACTGAGTTGTCTTGGGACGTCCGCAACTGGGTTCTATGAAAATGCAACCACAGCATGGCCCTATTCACAGTTAATTCGCTTCCAGTTAAATGATGACGGATTACTTACCCACATCGATACGGTTACTACCGATGCCAACGGCAATACCGAAGGTAGCCTTAGCCTGGATGCGCCGGCGCAACAGTTGATGTATAGCCCCGGAAACCGGTCTTTGTTGGATAAGACCACCCATGAGCTTAAATTCTCGATCACAGCACCTACCGACGTATTTATTGTTCCGCATCTGGTCAAAGACGAAGAAAAGTGGTATGTTCCTTCTTTATATGAATCAGATACATTGACCATAGAAGGTTTTACCATTGACCCTGAGAATATGCTGGCACAATATGCAGTTGGATATGTGGCAAAAACCAGCTCCATTTCACCCAGCACGATGCCGGTTATTGTGACTGCAGATAACAGAACCTTAAATGCTGAAGGCGAGATTGTTCGCCAGATTGAAGTTATGGGAAGTGGCGGCACAGTTACGAAACTGAATTTGGCGGAAGGTCTGACTAATACCAGCCTTTCTATCGGTGATGTAATTCGCTGGAGAAATGACAGAAAGAATATTGCAGTTGAGATTCTTTCCGTTGACTATCCAGTAGGATCTGTTCCGGATGTTTCCAGCCGTATTTCGGCAAAGGGAAATAAAGCACTCGGCGGATATGCTTATTCTTCTCAGGTTTATGTAGCATACGGAACCCCTCTTTCTATTAAAGATGATATTTTGACACATACAACCTCCATTGCCAGCGATGACGGCAACGGTATCTTGAACAAGGCGAATTTGAACAATTACCTTGTTTCTGGTGTTCCTGTGTATATCTATGACAGAAGTGAGAGCGCTACCAAGGTGCAGATTGGAAACGTTCAGGATATTGTTACTTATGCGATGGATCCTGTAAACCCGGATAAGGTTTATATGGTTTGCCAGAGCGGTGCATTAAAATACATTTATATCGTAAGATAACAGAAATAAGATGTTTTGCACATTCGGACGAAAAATTTATAAAAAATTGTGCAAAAATACTAAATTCCTTATTGCCAAACCTAAAATTCTATGGTATATTAATATCATAGGGTCTATCCTCTATGTCGAAGATTGGAGGATAGACGGGTTTGGAATGTATCGGTTACTTGTTTGATTTGGTGATATTACAAAAATCCGAATTATGAATGTAGAAAGAGAGGTTATAGTGTGAAGAGATTAACAGCAATCGTAATAACCTTATCCATGTTGCTTGTAATGATGGCAAGCATTGCAACGCCGGTTTCGGCGGCTTCCTGGTCTGATGCATGGACCCGGCGTACCGGTGTTACAGAAGCCAACGGTGCATTGACGGTTACTGCAAAGTCCGGGGAGACATCTACCTGTCGTATTCCCTGGACCGCACAGGATAAGTTTGATGTTGAGGTAACGATTCAGGTTACCCAGTTTAGTGGTAATGAATATTTCCAGATTTGTACCGGAAAGCATCGTTTGTGGATGTATCTTTATGAGAACAAATTTACTTACCGCAATCCTAACAATACGGTAGTATCCGTTCCTTATGAAATCGGTTATGATGCACATACATACCGCGCAGTCGGAAATAACGGACATATTGAACTGGCCATCGACGGATACTTTGTGGATGAGTTTGATGTTTATACTTATACCACTGACCCCAACATTGGTGTTTTTGTAACGGGTCAGAATAATAAGACTTCTCAGTTGATCATCAGCAATGGTATCGTTCATGATGTAAATAAAACTACTACTACAACGCCTGAGGTAGAGGAGAAGGAAGAGGAAGAAAATGCCGAGCCAGCGGGTGAATTCCGTCTTGACTTTGATAGTGAGGAAGACGAAAAAGGTTGGAGTAATCTTTCCACCTGGCACGTGACGGAAGACGGCGTATTTAAGGCGGATACCTTAAATACTTCCTGGCAGTCCAGTACCCTTAACACCCCGGGATACGAAGGGGACTATATCTTTACCGCCCGGATGCGTTGGCCTGCTGTTGGTAACGGTGTTGGATTCCAACTTTACAACGGCGACCGATATATTGGATTCCGTGTTTGGCAGGATGACTACCGGATGGATACCCGTTATAACAGCCGTATCAGCGCCGGCGAAAGCGGTGTTTATAATGATGAGTGGCATACTTTGCGGGCCGAAACCTACGGAATGAAAGAGTATATCAAACTCTATATTGATGATGAACTCATCTTTGATGTGGAGGCACCGACGGTAGCGGAAGGTGCCAGAACCAATTATATCTACATCTTTGCGCGTGCTATTGGTACAGACAACAGTTGGTTAGAGTATGACTGGATGAAGTGGGAGCCCAAAGAGGGAAAACCCCTTACCTTAAAAACTCCCTTTAGTGATGCAGAATATTTAGAGGGTGAGCCGATTCCTTTGGCAATTGAAGGATTTGAGGGTGACGAGAATAGTAAGGTTGAGTATAAGATCGACGGCAACACGGTTGCAACCGGTGTTGCACCGGATTATTCCGCAACCTTAAATGGTTTGGAACCTGGCACCTATCAAATGACCGTAGAATGCGGTGCGGATAGAAGCCGGATGATTCCTTTTAGAGTATTGCCTGCCATCGACGGTGAAGTTCGTGTTCAGGAAAAGGACAACGATCATTTAGCAGTTGGTCTGGACATTTTTGACAAGATGGATCAGATTCAATCGGTGGATTACTTGGTAGACGGTGTTCCCATGGGCACAGCCACATCGGCCCCCTATGAGATCACAGTATCTGCTTCTGCAGCAGCACAGCATACCATTACGGCGATTTGCCGCGATGCCTCCGGTGTAAAGATTGGCGAAGTTGTAAAAGATTTTTATCCTAGCCTTAACGGTAGTCGGGCATCTCTCAACTATTCCAATTATATCAAGTATAACGTATCCGGCACCAATGGTACGGCGGAATATGAGTTGAAGAACGGAAATCATCAGGTAAAAATGGTACATAGTCCCGATGCGGTTACCTATTTAACCGATACCGGTGCCCAGAGTTTCAGCCCGGGCATTGGTGATTTTGAAATTCTTACCGATGGTGCAACAGCCGATGTTTATCGGAATGGTCAATTTGCGTTCTCCTATTATTTGCCAAGAACCCAAGAAGTGACCACTGCGACTCGTGAGAATGGTTTGAGTCTCAGCGATTTACAGGTATCTGTTCCTGAGGAACGGAAGAACTACTTTGTAAAACGGAATGTAACCGATCAGAAGGCGACTTATTCGGTATCTAATATTCCCCATGACCATCATCTGGATTTTGTAGCGGGCAAGGATGACCAGGCTAGATTGGTAGCCAATGATGGTTATTATAAAACCGATATTACTTTGGAAGATGGAAAGATTTATGCATGGGTTACCTTGGAAGATCGGTCTGAACCCTTCCGGAATTATATCGCCGATATGTTAGATACGGAGGAGGATGTTTACTACCGTGTTGAAACCGCGGCCGGTCTGTCCAGACTCTATGGAAATGGTAGATGGATGGCTTCTTTCCGGAACGCACACTGTGTTGGTAACAATGTAGTGGCTATCGATGTAACAAAGGGAGAACTTCCCTATGTTGCGGTTAGTGATGATACCGATATTTATTTCTATTCCGATGACTTTAAGGGTAATGCAGAGTTTGAATCTGTAGACTATTGGCGGGAAAACAATGTAAACCCCTATGTTGATACCGATGCCGGTGCTATGATTGTAAATGCAGGTCAAGAGGAGAACAAGATTATTGATCTTTCTGTTTATGCCGGCAAAGTAGATTTTTCTGCTGATATCAACATTAAGCAAAGTAGTGGTGGCGTTTGGATGGTTTTGGCCCATTCTGTTACCGATGCTTATATGAAGATGGGATACAACTTTGTGACCGGTCAATACGAAGTGGTAAATCAACTACCTGGCAAAAATCCCGCAGTACTGGCTACTGCTGAGGGTAGTATGCCTAAGAATAAGAGTGTTCACTGGGATTTGAAGATTCGGGAAGACGAAAATGGAGAAAAACTGGCAACTCTGGTGGTTAACGGTAATCCAATATTCTCGAATTTTGTAATAGAAAAACGTCGTGGTAAAGTGGGTTTTGCCATCAGCAAGAGCGTAGCTTATCTGGGAAATGTTTCCTACCGCGGCGATGCAAAACCGGTGTTGGGCGTTACCGACAGCACATGGCCCAATTCCCAAGTAACACCTACTCGTGACGTAATTGAAATCGATGATCAGGTGATTCAGATCAGTTCTGCCGGTCGTGTAATTACCACCGACGGCGGTAGAACTTGGACCATGGAATCAGCGAAAACCGGCGACGATTATAATATGGTTCGTTTGCAAAACGGAGATCTTCTTTCTATGCGCCAGATCAGCAAGACAGAAGATGGTGTAACGCTGAAGAACTTCAAGAGTATGCGTTCTAGTGACAATGGTGCAACATGGGAAGATTTTGGTGAGATTACACCAAAGTGGCATACCCATAACGGTGCTATGAGCAATCGTTTGACCCAAGGTCGTTCCGGTCGAATTTACTTTGGATTGGCACAGACCGTCAATGAGGCCTTTGGTGAAGGCGATGTTCTTTACAGTGATGACAACGGTGAAACCTGGAATGTAAGTGCCCAGCATTTTGATGCGTTGGAATTGGGATACAGTTTCCAGGAGCACAAGATTATCGAGATGGAAAGCGGCGTAACCCGTATGTTCTTCCGTAGTAATTATGGTTATCTTCGTTACTTTGATTCTTATGACCGTGGTGAAACCTGGGATATGACGCCACACGATACTTCTTTGTTCAGTGCGCTTAACTGTTACAACATTGAAGAAGATCCCTATAATCCGGGTGTCTTCTATGCGGCATGGGGTTATGATAATGTTAACTTAAGTGCCACCGACCAGCACCCCCGTACTCGTTGGGCCCTTGCGCAGAGTACAGACGAAGGTAAGACCTGGCAGTTCCTGGGAACCGTTTATGAAAACACGGATCTTGAGGCGCAGATGATGAACCTGAATGTTAGTGTTACCAAAGATTATTTGGCATTGAGCGGATTCTGTGACGACACATTGTCTACAAGTGCTTGGTATGCGAGATTTGTGCTTATAAAGAAAGATACCTTAAAACCGGCCATGGATTTTGAACAGGTCCATTTGCAACATATTCCAACGGGTCGTATCACCAATACTGAGATTGTTGCTCCTTTGCGAAAAGAGCGGTTGTTGTTGGTTGATCCGGAAAATGGCGGTGTTCAACTCCACGGTAGTCGGGAACAAGGCGCTGCATATGATGAATACATTTCCTTGGCTTGTGCGGCAGCATATGTCGGCGGCCAGATGGTAGCAGGTGAAAATGGTGCTATGAATATTCAGGTCGGCGAAAAGACGGTAACATTTGGAACCGATGCATTGTCCGAAAAAGATGGAAAGGTATTTGTTAAAGTAAAGACTTTTGCGGAACAGTTTAACTTGTACGTTGTAGAGCAGAACGGTGTCAAAATCGTTAGTCCGTATGATTCTTTCTTAAAGGGACAGCGGCAGGATATACAAAATGCAGTCGATATGTTTGTTGACGAAATTTAGGATAGAAGAGAGGGCGTAAAATTAACATGGAAAATGTGAAAAGCGTTACGTTGAGTGTGAGCCGAAGAAAGTCTTTGTTAAAACGTATTTTTACTTGTTGGGAACTTTACATCTTTTTGATTCCGGCATTATTAGAGACCATCATCTTTAAATACTGGCCGATGTACGGTTTGCAGTTGGCATTTAAAGAGTTGCTTCCGGGAAAGTCTATTACGGCATCGCCTTGGGTTGGGCTGAAGCATTTTGAGCGGTTCTTTGCTCTCCCCAATTGCTGGCAGTTGATTTGGACTACTTTTAAGACTTCCTTCTTTACCACGTTAGTCGGATTTCCAATCCCGATTATCTTTGCTTTGATGCTGAACCAGGTGCGGAATGAGCGTTGTAAGAAGTTGATCCAGAACATCTCCTATATGCCGTATTTGTTCTCGGTTGTTGTAGTTATTAGTATGGTAAACGTATTGTTGGCGCCCAATACCGGTGTGGTAAATATCATCATCCAGAAGTTGGGTGGAGAGCAGATACTGTTCTTTGGTCATGAAAAGTATGTATTGCCTATCTGGATTATCACTAACTTATGGCAGACCATGGGATACAGTGCGATTATCTACATTGCGGCGTTAGCGGGAATTGATCAGGAGCAAATGGAAGCAGCCCGCATCGACGGTGCCAGTCGGTTTAAAATTATCTGGCATATTGAGATTCCGGCCATTATGGAAACCATCATGATTCAGATGATTTTGAGTTTTGGCCGTATGTTCTCCATCGGTGTGGATAAGATGTTGTTGTTGCAAACTCCGCTAAACCTTGCCAGTTCAGAGATCATCAGTACCTATGTATACAAAGTAGGTTTGTTGCAGGCACAGTTTGGTTTCTCTACCGCGGTAAACCTGTTTAATACAGCGGTTAACTTAGCCTGTCTGTTGATCGTAAATGGAATTGCTAAGAAAGTCAGCGATAGTTCGCTGTTTTAAGGAGGAGACAGAAGATGAACACGAAAATGAAAGAATCAAGATCCGACAAAACATTTGGCATTGTCAATGGCACTATTCTTCTGTTTGTAACGTTACTGATTGCGTATCCGGTCTATTTTATCGTTATCGCATCTATTAGTGATCCGACCAATGTGCAGTTGGGTGAAACGCTATTCTTCCCTAAGGGATTAAATGTAGCAGGCTATAAGAGAATTTTAGAGTTTCCGGAGATTATAACCGGTTATCTTAATTCGGCAAAATACACAGTTTTAGGTACTTGTATTAACTTATGTGTATGTATTCCGGCAGCGTACAGTTTGTCGAGAAAAGAGTTGGTAGGAAAGAAGTTTATCAATGCGCTTCTTGTTGTTACCATGTATTTTTCCGGCGGTATGGTTCCGTTGTATCTGGTTATTCGGGATTTAAATATGCTGGATACCATTTGGTCGATGATTTTGCCCGGCTGTTTGAATGTTTACAACATGATTGTTTGCCGTTCGTTTTTCGCAAGCAATATTTCGGATGAGTTGTTCGAGGCAACCAAAATTGACGGCGGTAGTTATACAACCTTCTTTTTTAAGGTGGTACTGCCCCTGTCTAAGTCCATCATCGCGGTTATGGTGTTATTCCATGCCTTAGTACACTGGAACTCTTACTTAGGTGCGTTGTACTATGTTAGAGATTCTTCTAAATTCCCGCTCCAGTTGGTATTGCGGAATTTGACTGCTACATTGAATTCTGATAGTGTTCAAGAAGGTATGGATTCTGCGGCCATGATGGAAAAGATTAAGATGCAGCAAAGCGTTCGTTATGCTGTTATTATGGTTGCGTCGATACCGGTCTTCTTGATGTATCCCTTTATTCAAAAATACTTTGTAAAGGGTGTTATGGTTGGTTCTGTAAAAGGTTAAAAAGAAAAAATCATATAATATTTATAAAGGAGATGTAGAAATGAAACATTGTTGGAAGAGATCCTGGGCATTGCTTATGGCGCTGATGATGCTGGTTCTTTGCCTTGCCGGTTGTGGCGGTGACGAGCAGGTATCCAGTGAAGGTTTTTCGCTTACTTTTGCAGAACCCGTTGATCACAACAAAGAGGAAATGCAAAAGACCTATGATCGTTGGCTTTCGTTGTCAGATGTGCCGATTACCTTTGATAAGTTGACAGGTAGCGATACAGCAGAGGCATTGAATTTGCGGTTTGCTTCCGGTGACTATCCGGAAGTTATTCTGGGCAATTTGTTGCAGGCTGCGGATGTATCTCGGTACGCAGCCAATGGTGTCTTGATTCCGTTAAATGAATACATTAACGAGAAAGATACCCCTAATTTGTATGCGTTCTTTGAAAAACATCCGGATTCTAAAGCAGTTGGATGTCTGCCCGATGGAAATATGTATAGTTTGCTTACCTATAATGGTTTAGGCACTAGCCAGCTTGAGAATGTTTTCTGGATTAACAAAGTATGGCTTGACAAACTTGGTTTAGAAATTCCCAAAACCACGGATGAATTGAAAGAAGTTTTAAAAGCCTTTAAGACCAAGGATCCTAACGGTAATGGCCAGGCTGATGAAATTCCTATGACTTTCTTAAACAAGCATGCCTATGCTTATCCGGAAGTTATGCTTTCTGCTTGGGGTAAGGCTACCAAGTTTGGTAACTATGATTCGTATCTGACTGTAAATGATGGCAAGGTTGAATTCGCGCCGGTTACCGATGAGTGGAAGGAAATGATTCGCTTCTACCGTGATCTGTACAGCGAAGGATTGTTGGATATGGAATGTTTCACTCAGACCAACGAAAACTTCTTTGCAAAAATCATGACAGATACCTCTAAGGTAGGTTTCTTGTGGCACCAAAAGGCTGTTATGACCAATCCGGAGGAATATATCGCTATCGAGCCGATTCGTGCCGGTGATGCTGATCCGGTATGGCGTATTCACCCCGCAAGCCTTGGTAACTACAATCAGTTCTTTATTACCACTGCTTGTAAGAATCCTAAAGCTGCTATGATGTGGATTGATAAGTTCTATGATCTTGACCAGTATTTGGTCAATGAGTATGGTGAAGTTGGCACTGTATTTACCGTACAGGAAGACGGAACCTATACATGGAATGATCCTCCTGAAGGCATGTCTCTCTCCTCCTTCATCAACGATTCTACCGTTTTGTACAGTCCTCCGGGTGCAATCGAGGCAGAGGATTATGGTACCAAGATAGAGATGATGGAAGAATGGGAAACCTCGGCTGTAAACTATAATCTCTATGAAAAATATTTGGATGATGAGCCTTGGCCGCGTCCCTACTATAGTCCGGAAGATACAGCCCGCCTTGGTGAACTTAACACCGATATCTTCACCTATGTTGAAGAGAAGAAGGCTAAGTGGATTGTAGGAAGTGCTGACATCGAGACCGAATGGGAAGAATACAATAAGAAATTAAATGAACTTGGTCTTGAGGAATTGATGGAAATCATCACACGGACCTATAAGAATTATCTTAAGAATATGAAATAATAAGATACTCTTAAAACACCGCAAAGCATCATGCTTTGCGGTGTTTTTTTGATAGAAGGAAATTCAAAACTTAAAAGTTTTTATTGCAAATCTTGGGGTTTTATAATATAATATATAATAAGGGGAAATTTATTGATTTTATTATCAAAGTTCACAAAAAGCGGACATGCCACAAGAGAGGAAAGTGAGATATACTATGAAAAAAATCGGGTCAATACTAATTACAATCACTTTTTTGATAAACATGATGGTCCCTTTGGCGGGATTTGCAAATACGGCAACAGGATTTTCGGAAGACTTTGAAGATGCCGCAGGGGATTACAGCAGTTGGGTAAAGGCACAGGCTGATAATGCCTGGCATGTAGCAGATGGGTATCTGCAATGTACAGAATATGTGGAAGGTTGGCAAGGAATCAAGAGAAGTTTTGGTGCAATGGGGAATTGGGATTTTGTCTTTACGGCACGGATGCGGTTTCCCAGTATAGGAAACGGTGTTGGATTCCAACTCTTTATCCCCGGGCATTCGGTTCGGCTTAGGGTAGAGGATGATGGATATCAAATGGATACCAAAACCGGAACGGTGGACAGCGAATATATCAAAAGCCCCGGCGAAGATTGGCATGATTATCGGGTAGAAACCTACAAT
>JAZRPL010000062.1:0-2220 GCA_045649245.1 Ructibacterium sp. | reverse complement strand
GTTGTTGTGTGTAAACTCAAAAGATAAAACACAAATAGAAATAAACACGAAATAGTGTAAATAATTATCACAAAGGGATTGACTATAACACGAAATCGTGTATAATAAAGATATCAACACGAAATCGTGTATATGGAGGTCTACACTATGAAAGAATATCATGTTGAATTCACGACACCCGTCGAAATGATTTTCGACACGATCCGTGCAAGATCCGGACGGGCAGCAATTGAAAAAGCACTTATTTCTGCCGGTTACAAAAATGCGGTTTACGCATGGGCAGAAAACACCGGTTTGACCTATCCGGAAGGCAAGCGCCCTACACAATTGAAATATCGAGAAAATAACACTTTCATTCACGCTATCGCCTGGGCGATCTAACAACAAACAAGGGGGAAATACAAATGTTAAAAATTAATTGCAACGCAGCCCGGGAAAATACCCGACGCTATATCCTGGATCATTTCGATCCGTGCGGCTACACTGACAACCCGCCTACGACCTGGTCTGAAATCGCCCGATTTATCATGGATACCTTTTATAATGAAAAATGCAAACAGGACAACCGTTTCCAGGCTGGCAGGGTCAGTAAGTACGATCTGTTTTGTGAATGGTGCCAGGGCCTACCCAGTGTTCTGGATACTTGTTACTATTACAACCGGTCAGCGGTTGACGATCTGGCCGCTATCCTGGAAGAATCCGACGCAGAAAAAGCCCGGTTCACAGAATCCGACGCAGAAAAGCGCCTAACACACATTATTTACATGGAGCTGCAAAGGGGGATCAAATTATGAATAAAAAAGAATATTGCCAGAAAAACCCGGTTGTCGCCTATTATAGCGGCTTTTCCGGGCTGGAAATCCACGGGATTGAATACGGGATTGACGACTATGTTATTTGCGTTTCCGGTGCCTGGAGCGCTGCCAGCAAGCGCAAATATCACAGCTTAAAGATCCAGTACGACGGGCAGGGGCGGCCATTCTTCCGGTTCCACGGCTACAAGTGTTTACTGGACGATTGTATTAGAACGGGGGGTTTTTGATAATGATTATTGCAAAAAACGGGGATATCACCCTGGAACAAGATCACAACGGGTATTATGCTGTTTTTCGCCGGGTAAGATATCCAGGCGGGGGGACCGCATTTTGGCAGCAAGTAACAAAGTGGTATCTTTACCGGGCATGGGCTGAAAAAGCATACACAAAAATAAACAGGGGGGAATTTTAAAATGATTTTACATGTTACTTTTTCCGACGGGTCTAATCCATGGGTTTTTTATTCCGACGACCGGCGGGATATCGTCAAACAGTGGAAACGCTGGATGAAATATCACCCGGATACCGCCCGCCCCTATGTGTTAAGCAGCAAATATTATTGCCGTAAATCAGTATGGCATACCGGCTATTACATAACCAGCGACGACGACTCTTTAACCGGTAGACAATATTATAAAACTTTAGGCCATGCGCTGGCCGCCCTGGATCGCTTGGGAGGTGCTAAGAAATGAGCGCTGCACTATTTTTCATTATTCCCACCGGGGCGCTGCTGACCCTGGCTGGATTCATCAGCGACAATTTCAATTTTTGGGGGTGGATCGATTGATAGCAATTCTAGCAACCATTTCTATTCTGGCATATATCCCGCTGGCCGTAATCATGGAAATTTCTAAACAATACCGTAAATAATGGAGGTTTTAGTATGTATACTCTTTTCTATTGTGAGATCCGGGACGACAATAAAACCGGGCGTGGCTGGCTCCGTCGCCAGTGGTTAACCGCTGGCATGATCCAGGAAATCAGCAGCCGCCCCGGGGTGAATGTCCGGGTATTATGAGAAGTAAACAACGGCCCCCGGCGACACGGGGGTTTTTCTATGGAGGTAAAATAAAATGACAATGCGAACCAACGACAACGATTTTTTCAATCTAACTATGAGTATCGAAATTCTCTATGAACTAGAGCAAATCAATATTTGCGTTAAGCTCTGGAATAAAACCACACACAAAATTGAAAAAAAATTTTTCCCCGCTGCTGATTTTTCTAGCGCACTTAAATATTATAAGCGTTGCGAAAGATTCTTTTTCTAACGCCGCCGCCCCTGGGACAGCCTCCCGGGGGCTTTTCCTATGCTGCCGGGGCATGATCCCGGCCAGGATCGCAACGGGGCACACACGGGCAGCAGCAGCCCCACATATACGAAAAACACCGGGGGAACCCGGTG
>JAZRPL010000061.1:0-6312 GCA_045649245.1 Ructibacterium sp. | reverse complement strand
AGCGTTTTAGAAGAAGGTGTTGACTTCTATTGTGGCGGAAAAGGAATTGCACCATCTTCGCAAGACTATGGATTCTATTATACGGAAGATGACTTACCAAAGGCGATTTGGTGTGGTGTGAAATATTGTGATGACTCATTGTTAGTTAAAGATGGTGATGGTTATTCAACCGATTTTCAACACAATTATTACTATACAGAAAAAATAAGGGACAACTTCTACTATTACGAAGCACAGTTTTAAGTTGCATCTAAACCTTATGCCTCGCAATGCTAGAAAAGGATGGCATCCAGATGATACAGTCTTTATATTATAGATTGTTTAATAATCCCGGAAAAAGACTTTGAAAAAGGAGTGCGCATTTGTGAGAATAATAGATATATCACAGGAAGTTTTATCCTGTAATATTTATCCCGGAGACCCGTCTCCGAAAGCAGAAAAACTTAAAAGTATAGAGCAGGGAGAAAATTATAACCTTTCTGTGTTTTCGATGTGTGCGCACAACGGAACGCATATAGATGCACCGTCTCATTTTATAAAAGACGGAAAAAGCATTGACGGGATTTCCTGTGACAGCACCGTGGGGTATTGTTATGTCACAGAGCACAGCGGTGATATGACAGCGGATGATGCGATTTTCGCGCTTAAAAAGGCAAGCGCCCAAGGTGCGGGCAAAAGAATACTGATTGCAGGGGATGTGACCGTTACCGAGGAGGCCGCAGAAGTATTTGCAAAAGCGGGGTTAAAGCTCCTCGGCAACGAAGGACAAACGGTCGGACCGAAGGATGCACCTATGAGAGTGCATCAAATTCTGCTTGGTGCTGAAACGATTTTGCTTGAGGGAATTGTGCTTCGAAATGTATCGGAAGGGAAGTATTTTCTCAGTGCCATGCCCCTTAACCTGAAAGGGTTTGAGGGCGCACCCTGCAGAGCGTATCTTATTGAAGTGTAATAAAAAGATTGGTATCTAGATGACACAGTTTTTATAAAAGACAATTTATAAAATATTAGGAGCGAGGTATTCATTATGGAATTTGAAAAGTTGATTGAGGAAAGGTATTCTGTTAGAAATTTCAAGCCGGAGCATTTGCCAGATGAATATATTTCTAAAATTTTGGATGCGGCACATAAGGCGCCTACAGGTTGTAATTATCAAACACAGAGAATACTTGTTTTAAATACTAACGAAACGATAGAAAAGCTGCAAAAGTGTACTAAGTGTCATTTTAACGCTCCTACTGCAATGGTTGTGTGTTATAATGAAGAGGAAAGCTGGAAAAGACCTTATGATGGGGCTCTTTCTGCCCCTATTGATGCTGCCATTGTTACAACGCATATGATGCTTGCTGCACATAATATGGGGGTTGGTAGTTGTTGGGTTATGCACTTTAATCCATATGCTATGAAGGAAGAATTTCATATTCCGGACAACATCAAGCCGTTAGCTATTCTGATGATGGGATATCCGGCAGATACAGCCGCACCACTGGAACTGCATAATACATTTCGCCCTCTTGAAGAGGTTGTGGTTTACGGTCAATTTTAAATCCTAATAGGCGTAAGTTTTTCAGGAAATATAAGATTTGAAATTTTTGATTCCCGCTTGACACAAGCCATATGCGGTTTGCACTAAGGAGTGTTGAAGGGGTTAAACTAAGTGGAGTAAAATTACATAAATGTTCCTGTTGATATAGTTTTTCCAATCATGATTGTATTGATGTTGGTATAATAAGTTGGGAAAATACATTTGCGCCATAATTATGTTTATTATTTGTAATGGAATTTACGAGCGTAAAGTGGAGGTTTTAAAATGACAAAAGTGCCAAAACGGTTATCGTCGATACAAGTGATTATGGCTGCATTCTTTTTAATAATAATTGTAGGAAGTGTACTGTTAAGTCTGCCCTTTAGTTCTAAAGATGGACAATCGGTGCCGTATTTGGATGCGCTTTTTACCTCTACCACAGCAACCTGTGTAACGGGACTGGTAACCTTGCCCACTGTAAAAACCTGGAGCGTTTTTGGTGAAATAGTGATTCTTATTTTGATTCAAATAGGTGGTCTGGGTGTTATAACGGTGGGGACTGGGTTCATGTTGCTTTTACAAAAGAAAATAGGAATTTTCGGAAGAACACTTATAAGCGAATCATTTAACCTCGATTCCCTTGATGGTATTGTTAAGTTTGTTAAAAAAGTCATAATATTCTCATTTGTAATTGAACTAACAGGAGCCCTTGCGTATATGCTGGTATTTGTCCCTGACTTTGGTGCAAGGGGAATCTGGATATCCATTTTTACAGCTGTTTCTGCCTTTTGCAATGCGGGTATAGATATTATAGCGGAAAATAGTTTATGTGATTATGCATTAAATCCTATTGTAAACATAACAACAATGGTTCTTATTATTTTGGGTGGTATAGGGTTTATTGTGTTGTTCGACTTGGAAGAAATAATAAGAAGCAAAAAACGAAAACATTTGAGATTTCTTAGTTTACACAGTAAAATTGCATTAAGTGTTACTGCGCTTTTGTTAATCTCTGGAACCCTCTTGTTCTTTATATTTGAGCACAATAATCCAAATACGTTGCAGCCATATTCATTGTCTCAAAAGATTATGCTTTCGCTTTTTCAATCGGTAACTACAAGGACAGCGGGGTTTGCCAACATACCTCAGGAAAACTTTACACAGGCATCTTCATTTATATCCATTCTTTTGATGTTTGTGGGTGGTTCGCCGGCCGGCACTGCGGGCGGAATAAAAACTGTAACTATATTTGTTTTACTTATAAGTGCAGTATCTGTGATTAAAAATAAACGGACAGTGGATGTCTTCAACAGACAAATTTCTGTGGAGATAATAAAAAAATCTATTGCTGTATTTATAACATCGCTTTTTATCGTTGTTATTTCTACTGTTTTGCTTTTATGTTTTGAAGGCGGCAATTTTATTGATGTTCTCTATGAAACAGTAAGTGCTACTGCGACGGTTGGTCTTACTCGTAATTTTACAGGTCTGTTGAGTTTTTCGGGAAAGATCGTGATTATTATGACAATGTATCTTGGCAGAGTGGGTCCCATCTCATTGGCTTTTGCCTTTGCATTAAATAAAAGTAGTGAAAATGTAATTATGAATCCTGTTGAAGAGATAAATGTAGGATAAGGAGATTTGGATATGAGTATAAATAAAAGTTGCGCAGTTTTTGGCCTTGGTCGATACGGCAGATCAGTGGTTAAAGAATTATTGGATAATGGTGCTACTGTGATTGCAGTTGATAAAAACAGAAAAATCGTGGACGAAGTTATAGGTGAAATTCCCATATGTAAATGTGCGGATATAACTGATGCAGGAGTTATAAAACAACTTGGGATATCAAATGTAGATGTTGTGGTTATATCTATGGCTGAAAACTTTGAAGGAAGCGTAATGGCAACAGCGCTTTGTAAAGAAGCGGGTGTTAAAAGGGTTATTGTGAAGTGTGCAAATGATGCACATTGTAACATCCTTCGAAAAATAGGTGCAGATGAGACGGTTTTGCCTGAGCGGGAGGCGGGTACACGGCTTGCAAAAAATATTTTAAGTGCAGGATTTATTGATATTGCCGATATATCTGATGATATTTCTATTTTAGAATTAGACGTAAAAACCGAATGGGTAGGAAAAACACTAAAAGAACTTGATCTCAGAAGAAAATATAACATAAATGTAATAGCCTTCAAAAAGAATAATCAAACAGATATTGCCATAAATCCTGATACTGTTATAAGTGATAGTACGAAAATGATTGTGATGGCAAAGCGAAGTGAAATTAAGCACATTAGATAAATTTTTGACTTGTGGTGCAGCGCTTGAAATTTAAATATGCTTTGATAGAAACTATATTTTTAGCCTTAGTTTGAGCCTACGCCGTGAACATCAAATAATCTCGAAAGATATAGAATGGAGACGTATCTATGGCATGGTATGATGAGGCGATATTTTATCATATATATCCGTTGGGAATGACAGGTGCACCAAAGCAAAATATTTATGGTGAACCGGAACCTAGATTAAACACCTTGCTGCCTTTTGTTTCGCTGATCAAAAAACTTGGCTGTAATGCACTCTATATTGGCCCTCTCTTTGAGTCTGTGGGACATGGTTATGAAACGACAGATTACAAAAAGTTGGATACAAGGCTTGGCACCAATGAAGATTTAAAAGGGTTTGTGGCAGAATGTCATAAACAGGGAATGCGGGTGGTTTTGGACGGCGTATTCAATCATACGGGGCGCGATTTTTTTGCTTTTAAAGATATTAGGATTCATAGGGAATCTTCAAAATACAAAGATTGGTATTGCAATGTAAATTTTAATGGAAATAATGAATATAACGATGGGTTTTCTTATGATAACTGGGGCGGGTATGATTTGCTTGCCAAGTTAAATCAGCAAAATAATGAAGTCAGAGAGTATATCTGTGATGTAATTCGTTTTTGGGTAAAGGAATTCGATATTGACGGAATTCGTTTGGATGCTGCAGATGTGTTGGATTTTGGTTACATGCAGATGATGCGCAAGGTAGCCGATGAAGTCAAACCGGATTTCTGGCTTATGGGTGAGGTTATCCATGGTGATTATATTTGTTGGGTAAATGGAGAGACGCTGCACGCTGTTACCAATTATCATTTGCACAAGGCACTATATTCCGGCCATAATGACCATAACTATTTTGAAATTGCCCATACTGTGAAACGGTTGTATGAAATGGGTGGCAACAGACCGGATGGACTTAAATTGTATAATTTCGTGGATAATCACGATGTTGAACGAATTTATACAAAACTGAATCATAAAAGACATTTTATACCGGTTCATATTCTGATGTATACGCTGCCCGGTGTTCCGTCTATTTATTATGGTTCAGAATTTGGTATTGAGGGTCAAAAACAACGGGGGTCTGATGATTCTTTAAGACCCGCTATTTCGTATGAACAATATATGAATGCTACGCAAAAGAATAACTTGGCTAATTTCATTTCCAGATTAGGGAAAATACGATTGGAAACAAAAGCCTTATCGTATGGTGATTATAAAGAACTGCTTTTAACAAATGGTCAGTATGCGTTTTCTAGGAATTATGCCGGACAGTCTGTAATCGTGGCGGTGAATAATAGCGATCATGATTTTACCACGAAACTTCCGGCGCAAAACACGGGAGAATATGTAGGCGGAATTTCCGGTGCGAAAGCACCTGTCTTAGAGGGATGTATCTCTGTGAATGTGAAGGCAAATTCGGGGGAAATTTGGCTGCCTGTGTGCCCGACAGGGGAGCAAGTGAAGCCGATAAAACTTGCTGTTGAAGAAAAACCGGTTGAGATGGTAACTGTTCAGAAACCGGTTGAAAAAACAGAGTCTGTAAAAAAGGAAGGTCCTGTTAAAACAGAAAAGATAAAGTGTAATAAGACATATGAAGAAATGACGGTAGAAGAACTTCAAGAAGCGATACTGGAGAGGATGAAACGGAACGGTCCTGTTACAGAGCAGATGAAAAAAGATGTTTTAGAGAATGTCTATTACAATTCTTTGCTTACATGGATTAGGAGTTTTAACTAAAAAATCCTGATTTAAATCGTTTGGTGATTTTAAAGCAAAGAGTATAAAATATCATTAAAAGTGGATGGATTAAATGACACAGTCTCTTTTATATATAAGCGGACATTTCCAAAGCATACAAAGCTTAAGTGCAGAAGCGAACCCGTATGTGTGTAACGGCAAGGTTTATATCAACGACGGTTTTGTCATGTTGTTGCGTGGGAAGGCGTAAAACAATCTTTACAGAGAATAAAAACCCCGCCGACGGCGGGGTTTGTGGTTTATACTCCTATTTTAGGGCAAAGGTGGTGGATGGGACAGGTGTCGCATTGGGGAGAACGGGCATTGCAGTATTCCCTCCCGTGATAGACTAGTTGATGACAGAACTGCCCCCAATGGCTTTGGGGGATTACTTTTTGTAAATCCAGTTCGATTTTATAGGGATCTTTCTGCGTAGTCAATCCCATTCGATTGGAAAGACGGGTGGCGTGGGTATCCACTACGATGCCGGGGATGCCGAAAAAGTCGCCCAGAACCAGATTGGCAGTCTTTCGCCCAACCCCCGGGAGTCGGAGTAGGTCTTCCATGTTCCCCGGAACCTCCCCGTGATATTCGTTTATCAGCATCTGGCAGCATCCGATGATGTTGCGTGCTTTGTTTCGAAAGAAACCGGTGGAGCGGATATCTTCCTGTAGTTCTAGTTCATTTGCGTGGGCAAAGGCATAGACATCAGGATATTTT
>JAZRPL010000060.1:0-32786 GCA_045649245.1 Ructibacterium sp. | reverse complement strand
ACCCCGAAAAAGCAGAAGAGGCGTTACAATTAGTTGGCGGCATTGTGGCAGCACAACAGAAATAGAAGGGAGAAGGGCCTATGTCTTGTTTGTTCTGTAAGATTATCCAAGGGGAGATTCCCTCGACCAAAGTATACGAAGATGCGTTGGTTTACGGATTTTTGGATATTGAACCGCAGGCGCCGATTCATATTATTTTGGTGCCCAAGACCCATATTGCCTCTGCCAATGCATTGACGGAGGAAAATGCCGGTGTCGTAGGACATATCTTTGCGGTGGCAGCAAAAATTGCCAAGGAGCAAGGGTTTGCAGAAGACGGATACCGCATTGTCAATAACTGCGGGACTGCCGGCGGTCAAACAGTGGGTCATTTACATTTCCATCTGTTGGCGGGCAGAAACTTAGGCTGGCCTCCGGGCTGAGAACGAAAGAAAAACGCGGCCACCGCTTTGGGCGGTGTCCGCGTTTCCTTATCAGGGATGGGGTATTTTCTATCCTTGGTGTGGAACAATAGAAAGAGAATGTAAAAAGGAGTGGATGGTATGCAAACAAAAGTTGTTTGTGACGGCGTTACCTTGCGTATATTAGAGGATACAAAATTTAAGACAAATACCATGAGCCTGTTTTTTCATATTCCCTTAAAACGGGAAACGGTAACCAAGGCGGCATTGCTGCCATCGGTGCTAAAACGTGGCTCTCAAAAATATCCAAAACTCAGTGATATGGCACAACGGCTGGCAGAGTTGTATAGTGCCTCTTGCAGCGCCGGCGTAAGGATGAAGGGGGATGGCGAGGTTTTATACTTTACCATGGAGTATATAGCCGATGCCTATATCGGCGAGAACCTTACCCAGCAAATTTTGGATTTTTTACAGGAGTTTGTCTTTGCCCCCCGAATAGAGAATGGTGGATTCCTGCCCGAGTATGTAAAAAGTGAAAAAGATAACCTTCGTCAGTCAATACAGGGACTTATTAATGATAAAAAAGAGTACGCAGAGGTCAAAGGCCGGGAAGCAATGTTTGATGGCCAAGGATATGGCATGTTTGAAGCGGGGTATGTGGAGGATTTGGAGGATATCACTCCCCAGAACCTGTATACTTTTTATCAGGATTTGTTGTGCCATGCCAAGGTAGATATCTTTTTAGGCGGTACGATAGATGAGAAGATGCGCACTATGGTGGAGCAGACATTGGCTAAGCGTCTGATGCCCAGACAGGGGGAATATGTTAAAACAACGCCGGCTGTTTCCCAGAGAAATACGGTGCAGAAAGTTGTAGAAGAGATGCAAGCGGCACAGAGTAAGTTGGCCATGGGCTTTTGTTGCGGGATACAACCCACCACGCCGGAATATTATGCGTTGATGCTGGGAAGTTGTATCTTTGGCGGTAGTCCTTTTTCCAAACTGTTCCAGCATGTGCGGGAGAAACTGAGTCTGGCATATTATGCGGCGGCCAGAACGGATCGGCTAAAGAGTGTTATGATGGTCAGTTCGGGGATTGAAACCAAAAACTATCAGGCAGCCTATGATGAAATTATGGCCCAACTTCGGAAGATGCAACAGGGCGAGATTGCAGATGAAGAGGTGGATGCGGCCAAAAAATATATGACAACAGGCCTGCATTCCATGAAGGATAGCCTTCGGGCCATGGAGGACTATTACCTAAGTCAGGGGATCCTGGGACAGGAACAGAATCTGGAAGATCTTCTAAAATGTTTACAAGGTGTTACGAAAGAACAGATTGCACAAGTCATGCAAAAGGTAACCCTAGATACGGTCTACTTTTTGAAGGGGACGCTAGATGCCGGAGAGGAGGAGAAATAGATGGAAGTACAGCGCATACAAAATCATCGGCTTAGGGAGGAAATGCAGGTTGCGGTCCACGAAAGCGGGCTGCGGGTATATCTGTTTCCCAAAAAGGGATTTAGCAAATACTATGCCATTTACGGGACCGAATATGGGTCCATTGACCGGAGTTTTCGGGTGCCCGGCGAGACCGAGATGACTACCGTGCCGGATGGAATTGCACATTATCTGGAACATAAGTTGTTTGAGCAGGAAGACGGCGGCAACGCCTTTGATCTGTTTGCCAAGACCGGTGCCAGCAGCAATGCTTTCACCAGTTTTGATATGACGGCATATCTCTTTTCCTGTACCGATAAATTCTATGAAAACTTGGAGATCCTTTTGGAATTTGTCAATCATCCATGGTTTACCAAGGAGAACGTAGCCAAGGAACAAGGGATTATCGGGCAGGAGATTAAAATGTACGAAGATGATCCCGAGTGGCGGGTATTCTTTAATACCTTGACGGCCCTGTATCATGAAAACCCGGTCAAGATTGATATTGCGGGTACGGTGGAGAGTATTTCCAAGATTACGCCCCAATTGCTTTATCAGTGTTATAACACCTTCTATAATCCGGCCAATATGGCACTGGTTCTGGTAGGGGATATCGAGATGGAGAAGGCGATGGCCTATCTGGATAAACATATCGACGCAAGCCGAAACCTAGGCCAAATCTCTCGGGCAGAAATAGAAGAGCCCCGGTGTCGGGTACAGGAGATGATCGAGGAAAGATTGTTGGTATCTAGACCTCTGTTTCGGATTGGATTTAAGGAAACCTGCATTGGCAAGGACAGCGAGACACGGCTGCGGCAGGAGATTGCAGGGGAATTGATTCTGGAAGCGGTCTTTGGAAAGAGCAGCGACTTCTATATGGAGTTGTACGAAGAAGGGTTGATAGACAGTTCTTTTGCGGCAGAGACAGAAATCGCCAAGACGTATGGCTTTACCTTGCTTGGCGGCGAATCCCGTGATCCGAAAGCAGTTTACGACAGAGTCAAGAAAAAGTTGTCTGATTTATATCGGGAAGGGATTCCCGCGGCGGACCTTGCCCGGGCCAGAAAAGTACTGATTTCTTCAAATATTCGGGTGTTTAACAATGTGGAGCGGATGGGGAATGCTTTTCTCCGCCAAGTTTTAGACGGGCATCAGCCTCTTGCCTTTGGAGAAATGGTGGCGGCGGTCCGTGATGAGGAGATTCTGGCTCGGCTCAAGGAGCATTTTGACATCCAAAACTGTGTGCTTTCCGTAGTGTATCCGGTCACGGAGGAAACGGAGGGTGAAGGCGTATGATACACCGGATCGCATTTCCCGGATTGGGTCTCTCCCTTACCGTTAATCGGGTGGCATTTTGGGTTTTCGGAATACCGGTTTATTGGTATGGATTATTGATTGGACTGGGTATGGTGCTGGCGATTTGTTACGGGATGCGGGAATCGAGGCGAAAGGGCCTTGGCCAGGATGATTTGCTTAACATGATTTTGCTGGCAGTTCCGGTGGCTATTGTGTGTGCAAGGCTATATTATGTGATATTTCGTTGGGAATTGTATCAGACGAATCCCCTTTCCGTACTGGATATCCGTAGCGGCGGATTGGCAATTTACGGCGGCATTATCGGTGCTTGCCTGGCGATATTCTTTTATTGTCGGGTCAAGCATTGTTCCCTTGGCTTGGTCTTGGATATTCTGTCGGTGGGGCTGCTCATCGGCCAGGCCGTCGGCCGCTGGGGAAATTTTGTCAACGGCGAGGCCTTTGGTTCTTTCACAGACTTGCCTTGGGCTATGACCATTCGGGAAGGTTCGAAGGTGGTTGCCTTTAGCGTCCATCCTACCTTTTTGTATGAATCTGTCTGGAATGCCGTTGGCATTGTGGTTCTTTTGGTTTATGGAAAGGCTTGCCGTTTTCGGGGAGAACGATTTTGCGGTTACTTGGTCTGGTATGGGTTGGGACGTGTCTGGATCGAGGGACTGCGTGCAGACTCCCTTTACTTAGGTCCTCTTCGGGTATCCCAGTTATTGGCCGCAGTGACGGTGCTGGCGGGGGTCATCTTGATTTTTCTAGGGCGAAGAAGAAAGTATAAATAAAAACAGAGATAGTATCTAAAATGCGAGGTGGTGCATCTGCACCGGCTCGCGTTTTTTTTGCTTTCTTTGGAGAAATCCGAATCTGGTGCCGGAAAAAAAGGAAGGAGTTTAAAAAGTGCCGTGTTTTTTTATGGAAAACTGTAAAAAGCCGTATGTGGGACACTAAAAACCGAAAAAAAGGGAAAAACCGCAAAAGTTTGGGACAAAAATGGACAGATTGGGTCGGGAGATGTTCCAGAAAATAGAAATTTGTAAAAAAAACTTAAAAATTTTTTAAAAAAACTCTTGCAATATTGCACTAAATGGATTAGAATAAAAGAGAAGTGGAGCAAAGTGGATGAAAGTGTATCAAAGTGGAATAAATTTGATGGCTCCTAAATGTAGAGTAGATGGAGGTGACAGAGGTGCTCATCGGAGAATATCATCAGAATATTGATGCCAAGGGACGGATCAATGTGCCGGCTAAGTTTCGGGTTGATTTGGGCGAGACCTTTGTCATTGCCAAGGGCCTGGATCACTGTGTTTATGTTTATCCCAAAGAGGAATGGAACCGCTTCGAGGAAGAGTTGTGTACGGTACAGCCCACCCAGCGGCGGTTGCTGCAACGGTTCTTCTTTAGCGGGGCGGAGGAATGCAGTGTAGATAGTCAAGGACGTGTTGTGATTCCTCCTAAAATTCGGGAATATGCCGGTCTGCAGAAGGAGATTGTTGTCATTGGTGTTTCCGATAAGGTGGAGGTTTGGAACCGAGAGAAGTGGGAGGAATATATGGAAGATCCTGCTTTTGAGGCCGAGGAGATTGCCAAGGTTATGGAGGAATTGGGCATTTAGCAGATACAGGGAGGCGGAAAATGGAGTTTCGGCATAGTTCTGTGTTGCTGCAAGAGAGTGTGGATTTACTTCGTATCAATCCGGACGGAGTCTATGTAGACGGCACCTTAGGTGGCGGCGGGCATGCAAGTTTGATTTGCGGGAGACTGTCCGAGAAAGGGCGGCTCATTGGCATTGATCGGGATACCACCGCATTGCAAGCAGCCAAGACCCGATTGGAGCCGTTTCCTTGTCAGGTCACCTTTTGCCATCGGAATTTTTTTGAGATACAAAAGATTTTACAGGAGATGAATATCCCAAAGATCGACGGTGCGATTCTGGATCTTGGGGTTTCTTCGCCCCAACTTGATTGTGGGGAGAGGGGTTTTAGTTATCATCAAGAGGCACGGCTGGACATGAGGATGAACCGGGAGGCAGAACTGGATGCCTATCAGGTAGTGAATACATATTCTCAAGAGAAATTGGCAGATATCATCTTCCGATACGGCGAAGAACGATATAGCCGAAAAATTGCGGCGGCTATTGTGGCGGAACGAGAAAAAAGCCCCATCGAAACCACCACAAAGCTAGCAGAGGTGATCAAGCAAGCCTTTCCGGCGGCTGCCCGCTATGGGGACAAGCATCCTGCCAAGCGAACCTTTCAAGCCATTCGGATTGAAGTCAATGGTGAATTAGACGGACTGGAGCAGGCCGTTTTGGATTTTGCAGAACAGTTAAAGCCGGGGGGAAGGTTGGCGATTATTACCTTTCATTCCTTAGAGGACCGCATCGTCAAAAATGCCTTCGCAGCACTGGCCAAGGGGTGTACCTGCCCTAAAGATTTTCCGGTTTGTGTATGCGGAAATTTGCCCAAGGTACAACTGATTAACAAAAAACCTATTCTTGCCGGAGCGGAAGAATTAGACCGGAATTGGAGAGCCCACAGCGCCAAACTGCGGGTTATCGAAAAACGATAATATAGAAAGGATGAAGACTGTGGCTGTATCAACTTCACAAAGACAAGCCCGTGTTGCACACAGACCTGTAGCCGGATCGGTAAATCGGTATCAAGGCTATGAAATCAATAAAGCCGCAGTCAGAGGCATAGAATATGGAGTGCGTTATCCGGAATATTATCCGGATCGAATTCCGGCGGCTTGGCCAAGACCAACGGCGGTACCAAAGAAACAGGAAGTACAGCAACCGGCTTTACCGGTTGGAAGTACGGTCAAAAAGAAGCAGTTATTGCGAGGATTTTGCCGAATCGGCGGGGTTTTCCTGATGTGTATGTTGATGCTTTATCGGTATGCGGTAATACTAGAATCCAATGACCGGATTGCACAACTTAATCAAACTTATGCCGCCTTGGAGGCCGACAATCAAGCCATACAAACAAAACTGGAGAAAGGCTTAGAACTAGGGGCGTTAGAGGAGTATGCCACCGGACAACTGGGCATGATCCGCCCGGATAGTAGTCAGGTCTTTTATGTAGATGTAAAAATGGAAAATACCACCCAAGGTGCAGAAGAAAATAACGAAAACCGAGTATTGCAAGGAACGCCGGGGGCGTTGGTTCATGCAATCCAGGTTTTAAAATAGAAATTGTTTGAATAAACTAAATGGAGAGGGTTACAAAAAACACGGTTGGTAAGCAGCCGGTGGAGCACTCTTTGAGAAATGAGGATAGCGGGGATCGTTTTTAGAGAATCTCCGCTATTTATGTATTTGTTGGATAGAGAAGGATTCTCTTGGATCAAGGGACGGGGAGATGGAGGTTGCATAAATGAAGAAGAGCAAGAAAAAGCAGAACGGCAGAATGGTCTTTTTGTTGGTAATGTGCATCTTTTGTTTTGCTGTCCTCATTGGAAAGACAGCATGGATTCAAATTGTGGATGGAGAAAAGTTATCCAGAGAGGCCTTGCAACAACAGACCAGCGACAAAACGGTCAGCGCAAAAAGAGGTAAGATTTATGACCGAAATTTAAAGGTTTTGGCCAGCAATGTTTCAGTAGAAACCATTAGCATTACACCGGCTAATTTGCGGGCCAGTATCGAAGAAAACAAACTGACGGTTTCCAAAGTAGCGGAAGAAATTGCAGAGAGATTGAGTTTGAAGGCGGAGGATGTAGAAGCCAAAATCAACCGGAAGAGTAGTTTTGAATATCTCAAGAAAAAGGTGGAAAAGGATATTGCGGATCAACTGCGGGATTATATTTCGGATCGGGAACTGAGCGGTATCAATTTTGTAGAAGATGTAAAGCGGTATTATCCTTACAATCATTTAGCCTCCCATATTATTGGCTTTGTAGGCGGTGATAATCAGGGGCTCGAGGGCATCGAGAGCATCTATGACGATACCCTTAGCGGAATTCCGGGTCGGGTGGTAACCACACAGCAGACTACGGGTCTTGAGTCAGGAACCAATTACGAGAACTATATTGAAGCCCAGGACGGAAACAGTGTAGTGCTTACCATTGATGAGGTAATTCAAGGCTATGTGGAAAAACATTTGGAAAACGCCAGAATTGCCAATAAATTAGAGCAGGGTGCTGCAGCGGTAGTGATGGATGTCAATACGGGGGATATTCTGGCAATGAGTTCTAAGCCGGATTATGATCTTAACGAACCATTTGCCATTACCGATGCCATACGGGAAAAATACGATGGAATTGATGAGGAATTGGAGGCATTAGAGGGCGAGGATTATACAAAACGCCTTAGTGAGGTCATCCAGACCGTACGGCGGAATAAGGCGGTAGTAGATTCTTATGAGCCGGGTTCAACCTTCAAATCGGTGGTTGCATCTTTAGGATTGGAAACAGGTGCAGTTCGCCTAGAGGATACTTTTGCGTGTTCCGGCGTACAGCAGGTCTTGACAGAGAGAATCCATTGTGCCAACCGAAACGGGCACGGGATGCAAACCTTTGCAGAGGCGGTACGGAATTCCTGTAACCCGGCCTTTATCCAGATCGGTCAAAAAATCGGCAAAGAGAATTTCTTAAATGGCGTCCGAGCCTTTGGGTTCTTTGAGGAAACCGGGATTGAACTCCCCGGTGAGACGGCCGGTGTGGGATTTACAGCAGATAACTTTACCGAGGTGGACCTTGCGACTTCCTCCTTTGGTCAATCAATTACGGTAACACCACTACAGATGATTACCGCCTTTAGTGCGGTTGCCAATGGCGGAAAATTATATAAACCGCATTTGGTCAAGGAAATTGTTAATTCCGAAAATATTGTGGTAGAAAAGAATGAGCCGGAGTTGGTTCGGCAACCTATTTCTGAAGAAACCAGCGAGATGATGCGGGGAATTTTAGAGTCTGTCGTGTCAGAAGGCGGTGGTAAAAACGCATATCTGGCCGGTTACCGAATTGCCGGTAAGACCGGTACATCGGAGAAATTTCCTCGTGGCAATGGAAAGTATATCGCGTCCTTTTTGGCCTTTGCGCCGGCCGATGATCCCCAAATAGCCTGCCTAGTCATTTTGGATCAGCCGGAAGTGGGGATGCCCTATTATGGTGGTATCATTGCGGCGCCTGTTGTTAAAAATATTATGGAAGAAACTTTGCAGTATCTGGGTGTAGAACCCCGATATACAGAGAAAGAGAAAGAACTGATGGATATTGAGGTTCCGGATTTGTCAGGCATGACCAAGGCTGAGGCAGGAAAGGTGCTGGAGGAGTCGGGATTCCGGCTTCGCATCAAGGGGGATGAAAATGCGGTAATCGCAGATCAAATCCCCAAAGCCCATACCCGTTTGTCATCAGGATCTACTGTGGTTGCCTATATGACAAATACAAAGCCGGAGCGGACCGTTACAGTGCCCAAGGTGATTGGGGAGAGTGCTGCTGCGGCCACGGCTGTGCTGGGCGGCGAGGGACTCAATGCCAGAATCCGCGGTATTCCCGGAGAAGGCAGTGCGGTATGCAGCAGCCAGTCTCCGGAGGCGGGAACCATTGTAGAACCGGGTACGGTAGTTACCATAGACTTTAAATATCAGGGTGCTAATGACTAAGGAGGGAAGTTTATGAATCTTGCCGAGTTACTAAAAGAGGTCCAGGTCAAGAAGATCATCGGTCAACCGCAACTTGCAGTAACCGGGATTTCCTTCGATTCCAGGACGGTAAAGCCGGGGAATTTATTTGTTTGTATCAGCGGGTTTGAAACCGATGGACATCAGTATGCATCTGTGGCCATTCAAAAGGGCGCAGCGGCGATTATCACAGAAAGGGATATGAGCGAGCTTGGTGTCACCTGTGTCGTGGTGGAGGATACCAGAAAGGCATTGGCGATTCTTGCTGCGAATTTCTACGGGCATCCGGAAAAGAAGTTTTGTTTAATTGGGATTACCGGGACAAACGGTAAGACCACGGTTACCTATTTGGTCAAATCAGTACTGGAGGCCATGGGAAAGAAGGTTGGATTGATTGGGACCAATCAGAATATGATTGGCACCGAGGTCATCCCCACAAAGCGGACCACGCCCGATTCTCTGGAATTAATGCGGTTATTTGCTAAGATGGCAGATAAGGGTGTGGATTATGTGGTCATGGAGGTTTCCTCCCATTCTTTGGTATTGGATCGGGTTACCGCCTGTACCTTTGATGTGGGAGCGTTTACCAATATTACACAGGATCATTTAGATTTTCACAAAACCATGGAAGAATATCTGGAGGCCAAGGGAATCCTGTTCCAGATTTCCAAGCGTGGCGTCATCAATGCCGATGATCAGGCGGCAGAGCGGTTAAGTGAAATTTCCCAGTGCCAACAGTTGCTGACCTATGGCGAGAAAGCGTCTTGTGATATCTGTGCATCACAGGTAGTTCTTAAAGAGAACGGCGTATTCTTTACCCTTGGCTATCAAGGGAAAGAATATCAAGTAGAATTGGGTATACCCGGACAGTTTTCGGTATATAATGCCATGACGGCATTGGCTTGTTTGGCGGCAGCAGATATCCCCATGGAGGAAGCGGTCCGTTGCCTGAAAAAGGCCAGGGGAGTTAAGGGTCGGGTTGAACTGGTGGAAACCGGTCGGGACTTTAGCGTCATTATCGATTATGCCCATACTCCGGACGGTTTGTATAATGTAATTCAAACCATTCGCGGTTTTGCAAAGGGACGGGTTATTACTTTGTTTGGTTGCGGTGGAGATCGAGATAAAAGTAAGCGGCCGAAAATGGGTGAGATTGCTTCCCGATTATCAGATCTTTCGGTGGTAACCTCTGACAACCCAAGAAGCGAAGACCCCAATAAAATTATCGAGGATGTACTGGAAGGAGTTCGGGTCGGCGGCGGTGCCTATGTGGTAATCCCCAACCGGTTTTCTGCCATCGAGTATGCCCTTGACCATGCGGAAAAGGACGATATTATCTTGCTTGCGGGTAAGGGGCATGAAACCTATCAGGTTTTGGCCGATCGAACCATCACGTTTGATGAGCGGGAGATCGTGCGGAAACTATTAGATGCTCCCGGCATTGATTGAGTCAGAACAGAAAAGGAAGAAGTGATTGCGATGGAGTGGATGTTAAATCTCGGCCAAGCAGCCGAGGCCATGGCGGGCAGGTGTAAAAACTGCGATGGCGATACATTAATCTGCTCAGTTTCTACAGATACAAGAACTATACAATCGGGCGGACTGTTCTTTGCATTGCAAGGAGAACGGTTTGACGGGCATCAGTTTGTTGCGGCCGCTATAGAGGCCGGTGCAATTTGTTGCGTGATAAAAGAAGGAGAGCCGGTGCCGGATTCTCTTCCGGTCATTGCAGTGGAAGATACCCAAGCGGCGCTAAGGGACCTGGCGGCTGCCTATCGGGAACGGTTTCAAATTCCGGTAGTTGGAATTACCGGCAGTGTAGGAAAAACTTCCACCAAGGAAATGATTGCCTCGGTGCTGCGGCAGGGTTTTCGCACCCATGTCACAAAGGGGAATTTCAATAACGAAATTGGTTTACCTTTAACGGTCTTTGACCTAATGCGTGAGGACGAAATCATGGTGCTGGAAATGGGGATGAACCATTTCGGAGAGATTTCCCGATTAACTAGGATTGCTAAGCCGGATACGGCGGTTATTACCAACATTGGTATTTCCCATATCGAGCATTTGGGAAGCCGACAGGGAATCAAGCAGGCCAAGTTTGAGATTTTAGAAGGACTGCAGATGGATGGGGCCGTTATTTTAAACGGTGACGACGACTTGCTCTGGGATTCCAGAGGCGAGATGGAATACGAGACCCTGTATTATGGCATTCAGAACAAAAGTTGTGATTTGACGGCTTATGATATCCGCACCTATTCCGACAGCACCACCTTTGCCTGTAAAATTGACGGGGAGGAATATGCCTTTGTCATCAGTGTTCCGGGAATGCACCATGTGTACAATGCCTTAGCGGCGATTTTGGTGGGGTTGCGGTATAATGTAAACGTAGAGGATATTCAAAAGGGGATTCGAATGTTTGCCCCCAGCGGATTGCGGCAAACGGTGTTGCAGTTTCCCAATTACCAAGTCATTCGGGATTGTTATAATGCAAGTCCGGCCTCCATGCAGGCGGGCCTTGCGGTCATGGCATTGATGCCCACCAAAGGACGGCGGGTAGCCTGTCTTGCCGATATGCTGGAACTTGGGGATATTTCAGAGGCTGCCCATGAACAGGTGGGCCGGTTGGTGGTGGAATATCAAGCAGACTGTTTAATTACCGTGGGCAAAGAGGCGCATTTGATTGCCCGGGGGGCGGAGGCTGCAGGGATGAATCCTGCGGATATTTATGAATTTGAGGATAATGAGAGTCTGTGCAGCCAGTTATGGCGACTGCTAAAAAAGGATGATCTCATTTTGCTCAAAGGCTCTCGGGGAATGCGTTTGGAGAAAGTTGCAGATGCCATCGAGGCACTCTCTTAATAGAGAACAATAGCAGGAAAGAGGGGTTTTACAAATGCGGTATTTATGGATTGGCGGGATTGTGGCCTTTGTGGTTTCCGTGATTTGCGGAAAGTTTTTGATTCCGGTTTTACATAAGTTAAAGTTCGGTCAGGAAATTCGGGAGGAAGGCCCTAAGTGGCATGAAAAGAAATCCGGAACTCCCACCATGGGCGGATTTATTTTCCTCGTTGGTATCATGACGGCATTGGCGGCGACGATCATTCTTGGCAGTGTCCAAAATGACTGGATGCCTGACTTGCGGGCGGTTGGTATGTTGGTGGTTATGATGCTGGCCTATGCGGCCATCGGATTTCTGGACGATTATATCAAGGTAATTTTAAAGCGGAATTTGGGACTCACTGCCAGCCAGAAATTCGGATTACAATTTTTTGCGGCACTGGCCTTTGTCAGTTGGGCAGTGTTTAGCAAGAGTATTGGTACCGAAGTGCGGATTCCTTTTACCCAATGGGTTTGGGATTTTGGGTGGTTCTTTATTCCCTTCGCTGTTTTGGTCATTTTGGCTACGGTAAACAGTGTAAACCTAACCGATGGTCTGGATGGTTTGGCAACTTGCGTGACCTTGGTAGTGGCGGTTTTCTTCCTGTTGTTTTCCATGACGGGAGGTATAGAAAATACGGCGGTTGCCCTGTTTGCAGCAACCCTTATTGGTGGTTTGGTCGGCTTTTTGCTTTATAATAAATTTCCAGCCAAGGTTTTTATGGGGGACACCGGTTCCTTGGCGTTGGGCGGTGCGGTCTGCGGAATGGCAATCCTTTTAGAAGAACCTCTGGTTCTTTTGCTGGTGGGGTTTGTCTATGTCATGGAATCTTTATCGGTCATTTTGCAAGTGGCGTCTTATAAACTGACAGGGAAGCGGATTTTTAAAATGAGTCCCATTCATCATCACTTTGAAATGTGTGGATGGAGCGAGAAGAAAATTGTTTTGATCTTTACCCTGATAACAGCAGCGTTGTCTGCATGGATGTATTTTTTGGGATAAAGAGCGTGTGAGAATAGGAGGAAACAGCATGGCTTATCAAGGAAGTTCTAGGGACCGTTTCTATCGGGAAAACTCGGCTTCCGGGGGGAAAAGACATTCTGGCACCATAGGAAACGGCAGCGGCCGTGCCTCCCGCGGCGGCAAGACAGGGTTGTTTCAAGGTTTCCGTTTAACCGGCGAGGAGATGGATTACCCTTTTTTGCTGGCAGTTGGTTTGTTGTTGGCCTTTGGGCTTGTTATGTTGTTCAGTGCGGGAAGTGCCAGGGCATTTGTCAATTTTGGAGATAGTCTTTGGTATTTTAAAAAACAAGTCCGGGGTGTGGTAATTGGCGCAGCCCTGATGTTTTTCCTGTCTAAGGTGGATTATCATTACTGGGGAAAGTGGGCATTTGCTACCTTGGTAGGCAGTGTCTTTTTGCTCTTTTTAGTCATCATACCCGGTGTCGGAACTACCCAGAATGGAGCAACCCGTTGGCTATTCGGGTTCCAGCCTTCTGAACTTGCCAAGTTTGCAATTATTTTATTTTTCTCGTTTAGTCTATCGAAAAATCAGGAACTTTTGCCGGATTTTCTGCGAGGGTTTTGCCCTTATCTAATCGTATTGGCTATTTTTGTGGGACTTTTGGCATTGGAACCCCATTTTTCCTGTATCGTATTAATTGGACTGACAGGCGTTTTAATTTTGTTTGTTGCCGGAGCGAAAATCAAACACTTTGTTTGGGTAGGCCTTGCGGCGCTGCCTTTGGCGGTGCTGGCCATCATCAAAGAACCTTATCGAATGGCACGGATTCTCTCTTTTGCGGATCCTTTTGCAGATAAACAGGGAGACGGCTGGCAAATTGTCCAATCCCTCTATGCCATTGGTTCCGGAGGGGTTTTTGGCTTGGGCTTGGGCAAAAGCCGACAAAAGTATCTCTCTCTGCCCGAACCGCAGAATGATTTTATCTATTCTGTCTTAGCAGAGGAGTTGGGTCTGGTTGGGGCTATGATTGTGATTTTACTCTTTCTGTTTTTGATTATCAGGGGAATCAAGATTGCGGCCAAGGCGCCGGATCTGTTTGGAACTTTGTTGGTAACAGGAATTGTGGGAATTGTGGCCTTTCAGGCTTTGATCAATATTGCGGTGGTTACGGCTACCATCCCGGTTACCGGTATGCCATTGCCCTTCTTTAGTTTCGGTAGTACGGCATTGATTGTGACCATGGCGGAGATGGGCATTGTATTAAATGTTTCCAGGCAAACTCGATCGTTGCTGTAACGCAGCAGAAAGGCAGGAAAGAGTGTATGCGCTTATTATTTGCCGGCGGTGGCACGGCCGGACATATCAATCCGGCGTTGGCTATTGCCAATTATATTTGCGAGAGAGAACCATCCTGTGAGGTTTGTTTTGTGGGGACTCGCGAGGGGTTGGAAACCGAGTTAGTGCCAAGGAGCGGATATCCCTTGGAACTGATTCGGGTTCATGGTTTTGACCGTAGTTTGACTCTTCGTAATATCAAAAATCTATCCGAACTTCCCGGAGCCATTTATGCAGCAAAGCGTATCATAAAGCGGTTTCGTCCCGATGTGGTCATTGGTACCGGCGGTTATGTATCCGGACCGGTTTTATATGCAGCAGCCAGTGCCCATATTCCTACGTTGGTTCACGAGTCCAATGCCTTTCCGGGAATTACCACCCGGATTTTGGCGGGATGTGTGGATACGGTGGCGCTTGGGGTAGAAGATGCCAAGACCTATCTGCCTAAGGCAAAGAGGGTCATTGTGACCGGCACGCCTTTGCGGAGTTCTCTTTTGGAGGTAAATCCCTTTGTTGCCCGACGGAAACTGGGACTGGATGCCAGACCTTTTTTACTGTTGTTTGGCGGTAGTCTGGGTGCTCGGGATTTTAATCGGACGGTGGCGGATTGGATTTCTCAGACAGCGGCAGAGGGGAAATATCAAATCCTATGGGGAACCGGAAAACGAAATCAATATGAGGAAGTTATGACACGATTTCAAGAGAACGGTGTGGATATAAGCCAATATTCACAAATCAAGGTTTGTGAGTATATCTATGACATGGACATTGCCATGGCGGCGGCAGATTTGGTAATCAGCCGTGCCGGCGCCAGTACCCTGTGTGAGTTGACGGCGTTGGGAAAACCGGCCATTTTGGTGCCATCTCCCTATGTGACGGGAAATCATCAGGAACACAATGCTAGGGCAGTGGAACGGGGCGGCGGTGCAGTGGTGATTTTAGAGCAGGACTTTACCAAGGAACAATTAGACGAAACCGTTACAAGGTTGACCGGATCTAAAGAACTGCTGTCTGCCATGCAAAAACATTCTGCGCAACTTGGACATATTGATGCGCTGGAGGTACTATATCGTCAAATTAAAGAAATGAAAAAAGACTAATCCTCCTTTGCGGTTTCCTGTTTCGGGGACTGGCACAGGTTTTTTCCAACTGCATACAATAGGGTATAGAGTTGGGAGGTGCAGACCGTGCGGAGGCTTAGTATACACGGCGGAAAACCGTTACACGGACAGTTAGAAATTCAGGGTTCAAAAAATGCAGTGTTGCCTATTTTGGCAGCGACCCTTTTAGCAGACGAACCTTGTGAGATTAGAAATTGTCCTGATTTAACAGATGTTCGGGCGGCCCTGGCCATTTTAGAGCATTTAGGTTGTCAGGTTGCCTATGATGGTCAGGTGGCCACAGTAGATGCCACAAAGGTAGAAGGAAGTGTGATTCCGGATACGCTGATGCGGCAGATGCGATCTTCGGTGATGTTTCTGGGCGCAATCCTTGGAAGATGCGGCAAGGCGTGCATTCGTTACCCCGGTGGTTGTGAACTGGGCGCGCGACCCATTGATATTCATTTGCGTTCGATGGCACGGCTTGGAGTGGAATTGCAGGAGGAGAGCGGTGATATTCGCTGTTTTGTCCGGCAATATACACCCCAAACCATTACTTTTATGTTTCCCAGTGTGGGGGCAACCGAAAATGTTATGTTGCTTTGCGCCGTTTCCCCCGGAGAAACCATCCTGGTTCATCCGGCACGGGAACCGGAAATTGTGGATCTTCAAAATTTCTTGAACTGCATGGGCGCGGATATCTCGGGAGCGGGGTCTGACTGTATTCGAATCCGAGGCATGCGGCGGCTCCATGGCTGCAGTTATCGTGTGATTCCGGATCGCATTGTTACAGCCACCTATGCTTGTGCGGTGGCGGCTTGCGGCGGAGAAATTCTGCTACATCGGACAGAGCCACTGCATTTGCAGCTCTTTCTCTCGGTGTTGCGGGATATGGGGGTACAAGTGGAAGAAGACGAGGATCGGCTTTGGCTTCGGGCAAAAAAACCGCCTGTGGCTATACCTTCGGTAAAAACTCTTCCGTATCCAGGATTTCCAACCGATATTCAGCCACTTTTGATGGCGGCATTGCTGCAGAGTAAGGGGACGACAGTGTTTCATGAAACAATCTTTGAAAATCGTTTCCGCCATGCAGAAGAATTTTTGCGGATGGGCGCGGATATTCAGGTAGAAGGACTCAAAGCCGTGGTGCACGGTGTCAGCGGACTTCATGGAAAAGATGTGGTTGCCGCAGATTTGCGGGGTGGTGCCGGATTGGTCATTGCCGGACTTAGTGCAGAAGGAAACACCCGCCTCTCTGGCATAGAGCATATAGAACGAGGATATGTGGATGTCGTTGGGGATATTGCCAGATTAGGCGGCGATATAGGGTGGATCAAAGAGTAAATAGACAGATGCGGGCTTTGCCCGCGCGGAGGGACAAGCCAACAAGGAGTGGGATAAATGGGAAAAAGAGTGAAAAAACAACGGATTTTCAAAATGCGAAAAACCGTTTTGGCCTTGGTTATTTTGGCGTTTGGCGTGGGAATCGGAGTACTGTTTACACCGATTTTTCATGTGGAGGGAGTTCTTTGTGAAGGAAACAATCGGATTTCCCAAGAGGAGATTATTGCAGCGGCTCAGGTAAATGTCGGGAAAAACATTTTGACCCAAAGGCTCTCTGCCATCAAAAAACGGGTAGCCGAGATTCCCATGGTAGAAGAGGTTCGGATTCGGCGAGTCTTTCCTGATCAGATAAAAATCTGGGTTCAAGAATGTGTGCCGGCGGCTTACGTCTATACTGATAAACAGTGTGTGATGATAGATACGGACGGGAAAATTCTAGAGATTATTGACGATGAGCGGGTGGCCCAAATGGTAGAGGCCTATACCCCCAAAAAGGTAAAAAAGAGCGAAGAAAAAGACAAATCTCAAAACAACGAAGATCCTGCTCCATCGGCAGAGCCTATGGAAGCAGCGCCTGACGGGGAGCAAGGGGAAGAGAAGGAGAATTCCACCCAGCAGGATGATGCAGATAAGGAAGCAGAAGATAAAGAAACAGAGAATAAGGCAGAGGTTGCCGTCATGGATTGGGCCTATCCGGTTCCCTTGGTAGTAGGTCTTGAATTAGAAAAACCGGTAGTTGGAAAGAAAATCGACAGTAAAGAACGCCAGAAACTGAACCAGGTTATGGAAACCTTTGGGGGGCTGGAAAAGGCAGAACTTTTGGTGCGATCTACCTATCTGGACGTGACGGATCTTAACGATGTCATGTTGGTCATAGAAAAGCGCTTGGAAATCAAACTAGGCAACTTGGAGAATATTGCGTATCGCTGTCAGTTTTTGGGGACGGTAATTCGGGAGAAACTCTCAAAGACAGAACATGCCAGCATAGATTATCGGGAGGGAAATCTCTATGTACGGCCTCCTGAGGATGGAAAGGAAAGGATGATTCCAAAGCCAACGGCTACTCCGATTCCTACCGAATCGGCGAAGCCCAAAGCCACCCAATCCGCGTCTGCAAAGCCGTCTGCCTCTGTATCCCAAATGGAGATGGATGGGGATAGAAATTAGGGCTGTAACAGAATCGTAATATTCTTTTAAAAAAAATGAAAAATAACTTTACAAAATCAAAATATGTGTTATAATAGTAGATAATAGGATTCTATATCTAGGATAAGCATTGCAAAGGAGTCAATGCGAATAAGGAGGAAGAAACGTGTTTCAGTTTGATACAGAGAATGTAAACCCTGCACAGATTAAGGTCATTGGCGTTGGCGGTGGCGGAAATAATGCGGTCAACCGAATGATTGAAGCGCAAGTAAAATGCGTAGAGTTTGTTGCAGTGAATACGGACAAGCAGGACTTGACCCTTTCTGCTGCTTCCCAGAAAATACAGATTGGTGAGAAGATTACCAGAGGTCTTGGTGCAGGGGCTGTGCCGGAAATCGGCAAAAAGGCAGCCGAGGAGAGTCGGGATGAGATTGCCCAGGCGATCAAGGGTGCAGACATGGTCTTTGTAACCGCCGGTATGGGTGGAGGAACCGGAACCGGTGCGGCTCCCATTGTAGCCGAGGTTGCTAAGGAAATGGGTGTTTTGACGGTTGGTATTGTAACCAAGCCTTTCTGGTTTGAAGGAAAGACCCGCCAAATCAATAGCGATGAGGGCGTTAAGAATTTGATGGAAGCAGTGGACACCTTGGTGGTAATCCCCAATGATAAACTGCTTGAGGTTGCGGAAAACCGTACCCCGCTTATGGAATCCTTCCGGATGGCAGATGATATCCTCCGGCAGGGCGTGCAGGGTATCTCGGATTTGATTTCACGGCCCGGTTTGATTAGTCTGGACTTTGCAGACGTTAAGACAATTATGAAGGATGCCGGTTTTGCCCACATGGGAATCGGCCGTGCCAGTGGTGAAACCCGTGCAGAGGAGGCTGCTAAGAAGGCCATACATAGTCCTTTGCTGGAAACCACCATTGAGGGTGCGAAAGGTGTCATTCTCAATGTGACCGGCGGTAGTGACTTAGGTATCTTGGAAGTAAAAACAGCAGCCGAATTGGTGGAAGAGGCGGCAGATAAGGATGCTAACATCATTATCGGTGCCATTATCGATGAAGAGTTGGGTGATGAGATTCAAATCACCGTTATCGCAACCGGATTCCAGGGTAACGATCCCGGAGATGCGGCCGGACAGGAAAATGCGTTTGACAGTTTTCTGAGCCGGTTTGGCAATGGCGGAAATTTAAATCGTGGCGGTGCAACAGCAGCACCTACCGCCGGAGCAGGAGTGCGTCCTGCTGAGAAGATACCGTCCTCTACCAATTTATTTAGCAAATTTGGAGAAGATGACGGCATTGATGTTCCGGTTTTCCTTCGGAATCGCAATAAATAAAGAACGATCGCATATAAAAAGCAGAATCAGCGGACGCTGATTCTGCTTTTTTGATCTATCAAGAAGGCGAGATTTAAAGGCCAAAGTGATTTCGTAAGTGTTCCTCTACTGCGGTTATGGCACAAGCGCCGTCTGACACCGCAGTGACAATTTGCCGCAATTTTTTGGTTCGAAGATCCCCTGCGGCAAAAATGCCGGGAACAGAGGTAGTACAGGTTTCGTCTGCGCAGACAAATCCATAGTCATCTGTTTTTACGATGCCGGCAAAAGGTTCGCTGTTGGGTTGCATCCCGATGGCAACAAAGATACCGTCAACGGGGAGGATTTGCTCGGTATTTAGTCGTAGGCCGGTAACCTGTTGGTCTCCTTCTATAGAAAGAACCTGCGTATTCCATAAAGGTTGGATATTGGAGTTTTCCAGAACAGCCCTGGACAGGACTCGATTGGCACGGAGACGGTCGCGGCGGTGAATCAAATACACCTTTTGGCAGAACCTTGCTAAGTATAGAGCATCTTCTGCTGCCGTATTACCACCTCCCACCACAGCCACCGTCCGGTTGCGGAAAAAGGCGCCGTCGCAGGCGGCACAATAACTAACCCCATGTCCGGTCAGACGCGTTTCGCCTTCTGCCCCCAGAAGGCGATGTCTGGCACCGGTTGCCAAAATAACGGTGCGGGTTAGGTAGGTGCTTTGCTGACAACAAAGTTTAAAACCTCCTTCGACGGGTTCCAAAGCCAAAAGCCGGTCGGTAAGAAAGGTAGTACCCAAATGAGCCGCATGTTTGCGCATCTGATCTGATAGGGTAAAGCCGTCAATGGAAGGAATGCCGGGATAGTTGTCAATATCCGGCGTATTGATCATTTGACCGCCGGCCATGGCTGCCTGTTCCAAAACGGCACAATGGAGCATGGCGCGGCTGGCATAGATGGCTGCGGAGAGTCCGGCCGGACCTGCCCCCACAATGAGGGTATCATAAAATTTCATGGGATTCTCCTACAAAGAAATTCCGGCAAGTTGTGCCAGTTTTTCTTTTTCAACGACACCGAGATTGCTGGCCGTTTGGACACCGCTTTGAAAGACAAGAATGGTGGGAACCGACATAATATTATATTTTTGAGCCAGAGGCAATTCCTGGTCAATATCTACTTTGCAGACCTTAACTTTTCCTTCAGCCGCTGCCGCAAAGTCCTCTAAAATCGGAGCAAACATCTTACAAGGACCGCACCAGGTGGCAAAAAAGTCTACCAAAACCGGAATTTCCGATTGCAGGACCTCTTTTTCAAATGTTTCTGCAGTAACCTGGATCATGAAATGACCTCCTTTGGTTTATTGATTTGCGTTACTAGTTTGTACCTTCATGGCATTTTCATGCGTTTTTATCTGTAGAGTATTTTGCTTTTAATACCGCAAAGGCTTTTTCAAGCCATGGCGATGCATCTAAATCTTCAATGTGACCTTGGTCACAGGCTGTAGCAATGGCGGGATCAATGGGCAACTGTCCCAGGACTTCCAGACCGTATTCCCGAGCGGTTTCGGAAAGATGGCTTTGGCCAAAGAGGGAGATTTTTTCCCCGCAGGTGCCGCATTGGACGTAACTCATGTTTTCTACTACCCCCAAAATGGGAATGTTCATCATCTGGGCCATCTTGACAGCTTTTCCTACAATCATAGAAACCAGTTCCTGGGGGGAAGTGACTACTACAATGCCGTCCACCGGCAGAGATTGAAAGACTGTCAGCGGGACATCGCCGGTTCCCGGCGGCATATCCACAAACATATAGTCGATTTCGTCCCAAACCACGTCGGACCAGAATTGTTTTACAGTTCCGGCAATGACCGGCCCACGCCAGATTACAGGATCGGTATCGTTTTCCAGAAGGAGATTAATGGACATAATGGAAACGCCTGCTTTGCTTGCCATAGGCAGGATTCCATATTCACTGCCCTGGGCCTTGCCTTGAAGACCAAAAACCCGAGGGATGGAAGGGCCGGTAATATCTGCATCCAAGATTGCGGTCCGATACCCCGCTTTCTGCATACCGGAGGCCAACAAGGAGGTAACCAGGGATTTTCCTACACCACCCTTACCGCTGACCACCCCAATGACCTTTTTAACATGGCTCATTTGGTTGGGGGCTGCCGCAAAACTTTGTGCCTCTGTCCGTTCATTACAATTTTTATCGCAATCTGAACAACTATGACTGCATTCGCTCATTTTTACACAACCTTTCCTTTAGAATATGCTTCTTATCTTTGTTGATCATTCTTTGGCATCAAGACCGGGAATCCCAGGATGGGATTGCTCCGAAACATCGATGCGCCGGATGATGTCTTTATAAATTTCGGCCGCTTGTTGTTGCAACGATTTGGCGGCGCGGTCTGCTTCGGCACGAGAACCCGCAAACACTCGTAGTTCTAAAAGCGGCGTATTGGCATCTAACATCTGCAGAGAAGCCATATACTGATGAGGAGCAACGGGAATAATCTCAGTCTTGATTGCATTGGGATCTGTTTGATCTTTAAATTTGATGGCACCCACGGTTTCATCAATTCTTCGACGGATGCTTTTGGGGACTCTTTCAAAGAAATAGTCGTTGGTATCCTTTCCCTTGTTGCTTAAGCGGAAGGAAGGATTATTTCGGTAATGAACAGATTCCACATACCCATCTTCGATCAGTTCGTTGAGTAACACAGCAAGGTCAAAATAGCCCATGACTTTTTTGCCCCAGGTAAGGATCTCAATCAAATCAGACATGTTTGCCGGTTCTACATAACGTTTTAAGGTATAGAGGATGGCAAACTTCATTTCATCCCTCTCTAAAAACATAAAAACACCGCCTTTTAGTTTTTGCCGTAAGTTTTGTAGGGCTCCTTATGTTTAAAATAAATGCCTACTACACCCATTCCGGCATGGGAGGTAATGATGGGACCCAGTTTGTGAACGGAGATTTTTTTAGGATGCAGTTTTTCTTCCAACATTTTTTGCAGAATCTCTATCTTATCCAGTGCATCGCTGTGCAGAAGAATGACCTCATTTTCTGACGGATTGTCCATCCGTTCTACGGCGTAGTCGGCCAGGACGGCCATGGCACGCTTTAGACCCCGCACCTTTTTGTAAGCCTCCACCAAGCCGTCGTTGACGCTAAGAATCGGCTTGATATCCAGGAGATTACCAACCACCATGGTGGTTGCTTTGATACGTCCGCCTTTTTGCAAATAGGTTAAATCATCCACGACAAAATAGGCGGTGCTTTGGTGAAAGATCTGCTCCAGATGGGCGATAATGGCTTCTTTGCTTTCTCCGGCATTGGCCATCTTGGCGGCTTCTATGGCTGCATTGGCAATAATGTAAGAAAACATGGTAGAGTCGATAACGGTAATATCAAACCCTTCCGCCTTTAGTTGTTCCGCCACCATGCAGGAGGTGCTGTAGAGTCCGCTGCCATTGCTGGAAATGCTGATGTGGATGATGCTATCGCCGTTTTCGCCCAGTTTTCGGTAAATGGCTTCTACATCTGCCGGACTCATCTGGCAGGTGGTGGGAATTTCATCACTCTCACGCAGGATGGCATAGTATTCATCCGGATCAAAATTCACATCAGCAAGGATGGATTTCTCACCCAAACGTACCATAAAGGGAAGGACGGCAATGTTATATTCTGCCGCTATGGCAGGCTCGAGATCCGCCGAGGAGTCAACCATAATTCTTATCATAATAATATACCTTCTTTCTTAAGATTTTCATAATTAAACTGTCGTAATACCTCGTAGGCAATGATTGCCACCGAGTTGGACAGATTTAATGATCGTTTGTTTTCCAGCATGGGAATTCGAATGCAGCGGGGACGATTTTCCCGGAGTAATGACTCGGGCAGACCACGGGTCTCTTTTCCAAACACCAAAAAGATATCCAGATTTTGATCTTTGGTATATGCAACATCGCTATGCACCCGATCCCCTTTGGTAGTACAATAATAAAAGGATCCATCAGGGTAAGCAGCCGGTATCTCTGCAAAACTTTGATACTCGTGGATATCCAAATCCCCCCAATAATCCAGTCCGGCACGCCGCACTTGCTTTTCACTGATATCAAAACCTAACGGATGTACCAAATGAAGAGATGCGCCAATGACCGAACAGGTTCTTGCTATATTTCCGGTATTGGCCGGAATCTCCGGCTCTACCAAGACAATGTGTAGCCGCAAAATGATCGCCTCCTTAATTATGCAGTATTAAGCCCAGAATTTCCGATCCAGAGAGCGATATTGGATCGCTTCTGCCAGATGGATTGCCTCGATATTTTCGCTTCCTGCCAAATCGGCAATGGTTCTGGCCACCTTTAAAATCCGGTTATGGGCACGGGCGCTAAGGCCTAGATTTTCAAAGGCTTGCTTTAAAAGTGCCGCTCCGTCCGGTTTCAAGGCACAAAATTCCTCCATCAATCCCGGTGTCAACTGGGAGTTGGAATAAATTCCCCTGTTTTGATAACGCTGTAGTTGTATAGTCCTTGCCCGGTTGACCCGCTCCTTGATTTGTGCCGAGGATTCTGCGGTTTCACGACGCTGTTCCAAGTCTTCATAAGGAACGGCCGAGACTTCAATATGCAGGTCAATGCGATCTAAAAGAGGACCGCTGACCTTTCCTAAATAGCGTTTGATTTGGGAGGGAGCGCAACCGCAAAGGTGGGTTTTGTCTCCGTAATAGCCACAGGGGCAAGGGTTCATGGAAGCCACCAGCATGACATTGCAAGGATAGGCAAAGGTGCCGCTGGCACGGGTAATGGTAACAGTTCCGTCCTCTAAGGGTTGACGGAGAATTTCCAAGGCCTGTTTCTGAAATTCCGGCAACTCGTCTAAAAAGAGAACCCCATGATGTGCAAGGCTGACTTCTCCGGGTTTTGGGTTTCCGCCACCGCCGGTAAGGCCAATGGCCGAAACCGTATGATGGGGATTGCGAAAAGGCCGGCTTAGAACCATAGGCTGATCTTTTTGCAGTTTGCCGGCGATACTATGGATTTTGGTTACTTCCAGCGCCTCTTCAAAACTAAGTTCCGGAAGAATAGAAGGAATTCGTTGTGCCAGCATGGTCTTTCCGGAGCCGGGCGGGCCGATAAGCAGCAGATTATGTCCGCCTGCCGCTGCCACTTCTAAAGCACGCTTTGCATTTTTTTGTCCCTTTACTTCCGCAAAGTCCAGTTCGGTTTGTGCTGCCTGCCGGAATAATGCATCAATATCAACCCGGGTCGGGGAGAGAAGTTGTACCCCCTTTAGGTGGAGCAAAAGTTCCTCCAGACTTTGGATGCCATAGACTTCTACCCCGGCTACCACGGCGGCTTCCCGGGCGTTTTCTGCCGGGAGAAAAATTCGCCGCAGGCCGCTTTGATAGGCGGTAATGGTCATGGGCAAGGCGCCTCGGATGGGACGCAATTTTCCATCTAAAGATAATTCGCCAAAGAAGGCCGCGTCTTCGGGGCAGGGAATCTGGAGTTGCTCGGAAGCCAAAAGGATTCCAAGGGCAATGGGCAGATCCAGATAAGCGCCTTCTTTTTTAACATCGGCCGGAGCCAGATTGACCACCATCCGCTTGCCCGGAATCTGAAATCCGGCATGTTTGACGGCGGTGCGAATCCGTTCTTTGGATTCCCGGACTGCAATATCCGGCAGTCCTACAATTTCCCAAGCGGGAATTCCCGGACTGACATCTGCCTCTGCCTGGATAGCATATCCTTGTATGCCGCTGAGACCGACGCTGTTTATTTTGGCAATCATTATTATTGCCCCCTTTTGTTATCTTTTTGTTTTAGGATTCTAACAGTGTAACTTCTTCCGGTGTAAGTTCTCTCAGTTCCCCGGGTTGCAGGGAAGGATCCAGAACAAGACGATTCATTTGCATTCGCTTGAGATAGATTACTTCTTTGCCAACGGCCTGAAACATCCGTTTGACCTGATGAAATTTTCCTTCGGTAATGGTAATCTCTACCGTGGATTGGGGCCCCGAACTTAAAATGGTAAGATTGGCCGGCTGGGTTTGATAACCGTCGTCTAATGTTACGCCGCCAGCAAACTGCCGGACATCTGCTTCGGTTACGATTCCCGCAATCTTTGCAAAGTAGGTTTTGGGTATGTGGCGAGCCGGACTGAGTAATCGGTGTGCCAGTTGTCCGTCGTTGGTCAGCAGACACAGCCCCTCGGTGTCAATATCCAGACGTCCTGCCGGAAAGAGATCAAAATGCCGAAACTCCGGGGGGACTAAGTCTAAGACCGTGGGTTGACGGCCGTCCCGGGTGGCAGAAAGGTAGCCTTTTGGTTTGTTCAGTTGCAGGTAAATGAATTTTCGGTACTGTATCTCCACGCCTCGCACAAAGACTTTGGCGGTTTCCGGATCCAACTGGGTTTCCGGACGAGGCGTTTCTATGCCGGAGATTTGGACACTGCCGCTACGAATCAATTTTTTGCTTTCGCTGCGGGAAGCCACACCGCAGTCGGCCAAATATTTATCCAGACGCATCTTTCACCTCATATTTTTTCTGCTTTTTGCATAGTCATTACTAATACGAATGGGGGAAACGCTATGTTTGATTCTTTCAAAAATTACAGAGCGCTTTTGCTGATCTTGGCTGCCGCCGTAGCAACGGTCGGCATTATTTTTCTATTGTTCGGAACAGATTCTAATGTCAATAACAATAATTTGCAGTTTATTCGTTCCTACGGATGGGAAGTTTCGGAGAAGCCGGAAGAGATTGTCCGGCTGACCATTCCGGAGGAATTTGATCTTGTCTATGAAACCTATCATTCTCTAGAGAAAGAGGCAGGCTTTGATTTGTCTTCGCACAAAGGAAAACCCGCTACCCGCTATACGTATCGGGTTTACAATCATCAGGATTCTGATCATGGACTGATTCGTGCCAATGTCTTCGTCACGCGGGACGGGATCATCGCAGCGGATATCTGTTCTTTGGAAATGGGGGGATTCTTGCAACCCATCAGTGACACAAAGGGACAGGTAAACCAATGAACCCTTACTTATCATACATAATAGTATAGCATATCTTTTTGATAAATTCCATAGATTTCCGAAACTTTTTCTTGAAATTCAAAACAAAATCCATTATAATAAAAAAATATTAGAAAATCTCTTATCACCTTTTGCCCTGCGATAAGAGATGCTATCATTGTTTCGCCGGTGCAGGGCGGCGGATAGGAGGGTATCATGCATATCGAAACCAAATGTATACAAGCGGGATACACCCCCGGAAACGGGGAAGCAAGAGTATTGCCGATTTATCAAAACACCACTTGGAAGTATAGTTCCACCGAAGAGATGGGACGGTTATTTGACTTAGAGGAAAGCGGTTATTTCTACACACGGCTTGCCAATCCCACCAATGATGCTGTTGCGGCTAAAATTACGGCTTTGGAGGGCGGGGTCGCCGGCATGCTGACCTCGTCGGGACAAGCAGCCTGCTTCTATTCTATTTTTAATATCTGCAGTGCCGGCGATCATTTTGTTTGTTCTTCTACCGTTTATGGCGGAACCTTTAACCTGTTCGGCGTAACGTTAAAGAAAATGGGCATTGATGTGACCTTTGTGGATCCAGATGCCAGCGAGGAAGAACTTTCTGCTGCTTTCCGGGAAAACACCAAGGCTATGTTTGGTGAGACCATTGCCAATCCGGCATTGGTGGTGCTGGATATTGAAAAGTGGGCCAAGGTTGCCCATGCACATCAAGTTCCTCTGATCATCGATAACACCTTTGCCACGCCGGTCAACTGCCGACCCTTTGAGTGGGGGGCAGATATCGTAGTTCATTCTACAACCAAGTATATGGATGGACATGCTGTCAGCGTCGGCGGTGCTATTGTAGATAGCGGGAATTTCGATTGGGAGGCATCGGGAAAATTTCCGGGGCTGACCACACCGGATGCCTCTTATCACGGGATTACCTATACAGAAAAGTTTGGGAAGGCGGCGTATATTACCAAAGCAACCGCACAGGTTATGCGGGATTTGGGGTCGATCCCATCACCCCAAAATGCGTTTTTGCTGAATCTGGGATTGGAAACCTTGCCGCTTCGGATGCGGCAGCATTGTGCCAACGCACAAGCGGTCGCAGAGTACTTGGAAAAGCATCCTAAGACGGCGTGGGTCAATTATTGCGGTCTGCCGGGCAATCGGTACTACGAACTGGCGCAAAAATATCTGCCAAACGGCTCCTGCGGAGTGATTTCCTTTGGTGTTAAAGGCGGACGGGAAGCCGCAGTTACCCTTATGGATAGCCTAAAACTTGCGGCGATTGTAACCCATGTGGCAGATGCCAGAACTTCGGTGTTGCATCCTGCCAGTCACACCCATCGTCAGTTAAACGACCGGGAATTGGAAGCGGCCGGTGTAACGCCGGACTTGATTCGTTTCTCTGTAGGCATCGAGAATGCAGAGGATATCATTGCGGATTTAGAGCAAGCCTTAGAACAGGTAAAATAAGAAAAGAAATGCCAAGGGGCACCCATTTTGGGTGCCCCGTTCCTTTTTACAAAGTCTTTAAAAGCCGAAGAACCAGAACCGTCATATCGTCGTCTGCTACCCCGCCTTTTAATTCCAGAGACCGTGCCATAATGCGGTCGGCCAGGGTTTGGGATGAGAGGTCCGGCGGTGTTTGCTCCAGCATCTGCCGCAGCCAATCCTCCCTGCCCTCTCGAAGGGCTAGACCATCGCTGATCATGACTACGGTATCGCCACAGTCTAAACGATGGGCAAAGGTTTCTGCTTCGACGCCGGAGAGTACCCCCACCGGCAAAGAGGCGGAACGAACTGTTTCGGTAATATATCTTCGTTTGATGTAACTGGGTTCTGCACCGTTTTTGATGAATTCTGTTTCGCCGGTATAGAGGTCTATCATACACATATCCACGGTAGCAAAGGCTTCGTTTGCCGACTTCATGACCATAACGGAATTGATTAATTTTACTGCAACGGTTTTGTCAAAGCCGGCATCCATAAAGGCTTCCAGTAAAGCAAGGGTCGCACTGCTTTCCCGGCTGGCCCGGTATCCGGTCCCCATACCGTCGCTTAGTGTGGCGATATATTTTCCGCCATGGAGAAGATGCAATGCGTGAGAGTCTCCGCATTCCCCCTCCCTTCCTGCAGCGGCCACTGCGGCGTCAATAAAAAATTCCGGCACTTCGCAGAATTGCAACATGGAAGAGTTTCCTGTTTCTGTTATGGAAAAGTTCTTCCCCAGGATGTTTTTTAAGATGGAAAGAATGATCCCCTGCTTGGATTCGGCATGGTTTTTTAGGGTTATTTCCACCATTTGGCGGCCGTTGGGGAGTTGGAGCACCTGTACCGTCTCGGTCAGAATATGCTGTTTTTCCAATCGACAGCGGATTTCCTGTGCAGCCAAACAGTCTAGAGTCATGGCATCATCCAGTTCTGTGCTGAGACGGGTTAAAATTTCTGCAATGCCGTGGAACTGTTCGCCGATGAGCGTGCGATTCTCGCATAGTTTCCCTTTCCAAATCTGGTTGATTTTATGAATTTCAAAGAGTCGGTTCATTTCTTTAAGGAGCGGGGAAAGATGAAGGCAGCGCCCTGAGAAATATGGGCTTGCATCCTCTGGTTGCAGAATCCCTTTGCGCTCCAACTTTTCCAGCAGTTGAAACATGGTTTTGTAGGTGGAGTTGAAGTTGCGGTTCCAACAATCCTGTACCCGGCTGCAATGGCGACAGACATGGTCGGCGGCGGTATCCAGTAGGAGGGCGATATCTTGGATATCTGTCCGATCCTGCTTGTCCGAGATCCTTACAAAGGTTTCTGCCAGAGTTTGGAAGGAGTCGGCTGCCGAAACCAATCTGGATTGCAGATGGGTTTTGTAGGTGACATCTTCCTTGGCAGATACGGGGGAGAATTCTAGAAATCGATGAAGTTCCCGAAAAGCCGAAGGTGGAATCAACAACAAAAGGATAGCCCCTAAAGGTGCTTCCGGATAGTGGATTGCCGGAATGCCGTTTCCATAGGCGTAGGAAGAAAGAAGGAGCCCGGACAGGGCCAGTGCTGCTGCAACGCCGTGTTTTCGAAACCGGTTGCAAAGACCGCAGGTTAGACCGCAAAAACCGAAAACGGCTAGACAGGATAATAGTTCTGTCTGGAAACCCAGTAGAAATCCTATTATCAGTCCGGCAATGGTGCTGGCAGGCAGACCATTGGAGATGGCAATCATGCCTAAGAGAAGAAAACCCAGAATATTGGCCAGAGAGAGCCAGTCAGATGCCGGAAAATTTTGAAAACTCAACAGGACAATCCCTGTAAGAACACAAAGACTCAGGCGCTCTTCCACGGTGAAGAGGCCGGACCGAAAGTTTTTGCGGGACAGCAGAGTATGACAGCGATCAAAGGCAAGAACGCCCATTCCTAAAAACGAAAGGTTTAACAGAAACAGCAGCAAGGAAATCGGAGCAAGGCCATCCCAAAGCAGAGTTACGGCGTGGAAGAATGCGGTCACAGAAACGGTAAGGATCAGGGTTGCTTTTTGTGAAAGTTCCTTGGTATGTTCCGAGAAAAGAAGAACTCCCTCAAAGACAATGCAGGCACAGATGTAGGGGAAGGATTGCCAAGTTCCCAGGCTGGCATAGCCGGATAGAACCATCAATAAAGTAAAGAGACTTTTGGCAGAAAAAGTCCGTTCAATGGTCAAAAAAGCCAGGCCAAAGGGGAAAATGCCGGGGATGGGCGTGGCTCTGGAAACGAGGAATCCAATGCTCCGAATTAAAATATTAGATAATGATAGAGGAAATCCCTCCACAGGACGTAATCCCCTCTTTTCCCGGGGAAACAGCGAAGTTTGGGGTATCAGTTTTTCTTTGGTATCTTTCATCTTTCCACCTCCACAAAGATTACAGGAACATTATATCCATATTTTTCCATTTAATCTGTCGAATCGGGGAGGCGGTGGAAAGAATTTTTAAAACAGGAGGGAAAGAACAGGAGAATTTTAGATTATTTCGTAAAAAAGATTTTCTTTTTTAAAAATCTGTGCTATAATGTAATAGTAGAATAATCTCCTGCCGTTTTGTGGGGCAGGAAAATGATAGAGTGAAGAGTGGATAGAAATGAGAGAACGAGTGCTTTCGGGTGTGAAGAAGTTGGCGGTGATGTTGATCGCCAGTATTATGATTTTAGGTGTGGTTCCTGTGGGATTGATTTCTAAGACCACCACGGTTAGCGCAGAGGGGGAATTTCTGCGGCTGTTGCCGGAGGAAGAGGCCTTTGTTGCACGGGGGAGGAAGGAGAAAGAATCCGGTGTTTTTCAGGAGGCAGCTCATGTTCATTGGGTAGGGGATCGATATGACGGATATTTACAATTTGATATTGGCAGCCTTTTAGAAAAGGAGAGCCAAGAGGTCCACGAGGCCAAGTTGCGTTTGGCACTCCTGCGGACGCCGGCGGATAAGACGGTGCCCCTTCGTATTTGGCTGATGCCCGATGGGACGTGGAATGAAACTGTGAGCCGGAGAGAGAACGCTTTGGTCATAGGGGAGGTTCTCCTTGCAGAGCAGGCAGTTTCTCCCGGAACTGACGGCGAAGCAACCTTGGTAGAAGTAGAGTTGACCGAGTACCTAAAAAAATGGATGGAGGATGGCAGACAGAAGGTGTCCCTCCGCCTGGATGGCTTGGGTGCAGATGTTGTTGCGGTGTATGCAGGGTCCAAGTACGAGGATCCCGCCTTTCGTCCTTGCTTGAAGGTGGTAACCGGAGAGGCACAGGATCCGGATCGAGCAGATCTTACCAAGGCGTGGTTAAGTGCCAAGATGGCAGTGGGACAACCGGCGTTGCAAGAAGGCGATATTGCCGTGGGTAACGGCGGAGAAGTTTACTTGAAGTTTGCTTTGAATCCGGATAACATTCAGGGGGCGGTTTATCAGGCAGAACTGCAACTGAAATTGTTGCGGGGCGATGCCAAGGCGAAACTGGATATTTATCAACTTTCTGATACCCGATGGGAGGAAGAATCGGGTAGGCAAAGAATTCGGCCGAAAGGAAAGCGAAACTGGATTTATAGTGGAGAAAATCTAGAAGAGGGTTTTGCCAGCGTGGACTTGACCCATGCCTTTTCAGATGCCTATGCTGGGGGCGAGAAGGAGATTGTCTTGTTGCTCTGCGGACGAGAAGGAACGCTGGTCTTTGCCGGCACAGGCGCAGAGGCGCCGCGGCTAAATCTTTGCGTTTCGGATGATGCACAAGTTGCTGCGGTTATGGAAGCCTTGGTATATGGACTGGGGAAAAACACCGATGCCCGGGAAATTACCCAGGCCTTATGTGGAGAATATACCGCGAAAAACGGGGTCAGGGTGGAAGTGAATTGGCAGGCCGAGGATCTTGAAACCGGAGAATCGGCACAGGACGTTCTTACAGAAAAAGGAACGGTTCGTCGGCCGCGTTGGTTTGAAGAGAGCAGAAATATTCTGGCTACAGCCTCTGCTAAGGCAGGGGGGTATACCCAAAAACGCACCTATGTCTTATCAGTTCTGCCGGAAGAGATGCCGGTGTATGATGCTGCAGCCTTTAGCAATATGATAGACCTGGGCATGGCGGATAGCGAAGAAAACCAAAAACTAGAAAGTGTCAATGTTACCTCACATAGTCGTTGGTTTGCGGGACGAAATTTGACCTATCGAAAACTGGAAAGGGAAGGGGTTATGGTGTTGAATCTGGCGGCAGATTCAGCTAAGCAGAATTACCTGACCTTAAAACTCTGGGCAGAAGATGCTTTAGAGGGGGTTTTGGTTCGCAGTTTACAGGATCGGACCTTGGAACCCATGAAAATCTCTCAGACAGAAATGGTTGCAGAAGATGCTGGATTCTTGTACCTGACCTATCCCCTTCCTATGTCGTATAGCCAAGGCAGGGACTTTGTTAGTCTGCAAGTAACCGGTTTAGATTCGGCGAAAGAACAGGATATCTACGGTGCTTATCTGACCCAGTCCCCCTATTTTGACCCGCTGGCCTTTGCGGAGCAAGGAGAGGCGTTAATCCAAAAATCCTCTATCACAGATACGGCATTTTATCGGTTTTTACAAAAACTATATCGTGTGGGCCGTCGATCTTTCCGCTTTTTGGAGGTTGCAGATGGTGAGGAGTCGGCTTCAAAGCCGGAGAGCCATGGTGTATATGTATTAGAAGAAGGAGAAACCAGTTCTATTTTGCTTCAGGGGCAGGAGGAACAAATTGCGGTTTCAATTTCGGAAGAGAAACGGATGGCGGAAATTTATCGGGATACGCCCTTCTATAATACTTATGGCGAAACCAAGATCGCGGAATATGGAGAAGGTGCTGTGCGGGCCATTGATTATGACGTATATCGAATTTTTCAAAACAGAAGTGAAGAATCCATGTCCCTTCCCTGGAAAGAGGAAGGATTGTCCGGAATATATCGGGAGTTGAACAGCGGTGAGCATTACGCTTTTCTGCGAGACGGAGAAATTGCGGATGATAGCGTTTTGCCGGAGGGCGAGATGGTGAGAGCGGGAGAACAACTTTGTATCTCGCCGCAGGATACGGTGGTTTTGATGCTTGTTGCAAAACCGTTGTATCATGCCGAGTGGCGGGTTAGCGGCCTCAATGACCAAGGAATTTCTTCTGTTGCATGGAATCGGACCTTTACAATAAATTCTTTGACCTTCCGGAATATTGGAGCGGCACTGCCTGAGGAGAAAGCGTTTGTGGTGCTTTGCGGTGTCTATGAGCGAGGGATGTTGGTAGGCATGGAGCGGGCATCTATGGTGGTGCTTCCTGGGCAGACAGAACAAAGGGTAATGCTGCCAAATGGTTTAAAGATAGAGCCGGGACAGACCTTGAAAGTTTTTCTGGAACAACAAGGGGAGTTGTCAAAGTCCATGACGGCCATCTT
>JAZRPL010000059.1:0-7168 GCA_045649245.1 Ructibacterium sp. | reverse complement strand
GGGGCCCCACTGAGCGCCCCAATATCCGTTCCTGTGTGGGGTCGTAATATCCCGGACACGGGATTTACCCGATTGGGAGAAAAATGGCTGGTGATCCATTGGGTATTGGTGGGCCAACAAAGACTTCCGGACGAAATCCGGCCAACATCCGCCGTGCCCGATCCGGAAACAATTCCGGCACGTGCTTTGGTTGCCCGTTCCTCGGCTTCCTTTTCTTCCAAATACTTCAAATAGGCGTTTTTATCCTTCTCTAAAGATTCCCGATAGGCCGCAATCTCGGCAGATTTTTGGTATAGGGCTGCCTCAGTTGCTTTCAATCCAATTTGGGTTCGCGCCTGTTCGGCCAGCAATTCTTCCTGTTTTTCTTTTTTCTCTAAGATTTCCGCCTTAACCCGCTCCATGGCATCTAAGACATTTTTATCGTATTCTGCAATCTCCCGAACTATGACAATTTTCTCTATCAAGTCCGAAAAACTCTTGGCCGAGAAAATCACTTCCAAGTAAGAACCGGTGCTATTCTCGCACATGGCAGCAAAACGACCTGCAAACTTCTCCTTTTGCTCTGCTTCCAGTTCTTCTGCCGCTACCAATTCCCTCTCTAATTCCAGACGTTTCTCTTCGCCAATCTTTATTTGCTCTTCTAGTTGATAGATCTGTTCCCCCAACTGGTTGAGTTGTTGTTCTAATTCCTGCATTTCCTGCCAAGCAGATTTTTCTTTTTCTTCATATTCCCGCAGTTTTTCGTCAAAGGGTGCCGCCAAGGTCCACGACGCAAGCAAAGGAGCAACAATTCCCAGCAGAAAAAGGAGTGCAATTACAAAGGCAATGATTTTCTTAATTTCTTTCTTCATCACATCACAACTCCTTTTTAGCGATTATATTTATGCACCGAACATCCGCTGCCCAAAAGTCCGATTCCCATTCCAAGTCCTAAGAAACTAACAATAATGGTCTTGGCCGCCTTTTTGACGCTTACCAATTCAATAAAATCAGATTGTAGCAACGATTGCATTGCTTCCAGCGCAGCCGAATATCCCCATAACACCAACGCCGCCGATAAGCACGCGCCAACCATGCCAAGCAAAATACCTTCTACCAAAAAAGGTCCTTGGATATAGCCGCCGGATGCGCCCACGCACCGCATAATTTCAATTTCCGTACTGCGAGCCGCCATTCCCATTCGAATGGTGTTGGAAATAATAAAGACTGCGGTGAAGGCAAAAATCAACATAAGCCAAAATCCGGCTTGTTCTGCACCATCCGCAAAACGCTCTATTTTGTTCGCCAAGTCCAATAAATTGGTTACCTCGTCTACTCCCGCTATCTTTCCTACTTTTTCCGATATCTCTGTAGAATGCTCCAAATCTTCTATGGTCAAAACATAAGAATTCCGCAGAGGATTATCCTCTTCAAAATCTGCCAACAATGTTTCCTTTCCCTGATAGGAGGTCTCCTTGACCTTTTGTAACCGTTCTTCTCTGGAACAATAGCGAATTTCTTTTACCCCCGGAATGGAACTTAACGCCTCCCTGACTTCACTTTCTTCCGCGCTCTCGGTAAGATAGACATTAATTTCGCATTGTTCCCGCACTTGGGACAACACCAATTCCAAATTCATTTCCAGTAACAAAAAAATTCCAAACAGCAACAAACTGGCTGCTACGATCCCCATTGATGCCGCACTGACCAATCTGTGATTTCGAATATTCTTCCATCCTCTTGTTAAAAAATATCCCCATGCACTAAACAAGTTGATACCCCCCTTGCCCAGCGTCTCGAATCAATCCGCCGTTTTCCAGAGTCAACACTCTTTTTTGCATCCGATCCACCAATTCCTTCGCATGCGTCACCACCACTACCGTGGTACCCAGCCGATGGATCCGCTCCAGCAGTCGCATAATCTCTTCTGATGTCTTGGGGTCCAGATTCCCGGTAGGTTCATCCGCAATCAAAAGAGGCGGATTATTCACTAAGGCTCTTGCCATGGCGGCCCGCTGCTTTTCGCCGCCGGAGAGTTGATCCGGCTTGGCATCTGCCTTCTCACTCAAGCCAACCAGCGCTAATACCTGCGGCACAATATGTCCAATAGTCTTTCTGGATTTTCCCACTACCTGCATGGCAAAGGCTACGTTTTCATAAACTGTCCGATCGGGAAGCAAACGAAAATCTTGAAACACCGTACCGATTTCCCGCCGTAATTGGGGAATCTGCCGCCTTTTCAGTTTCGCTAAATCCATACCATTTACTATGATCTTGCCCTCTGTTGCAACTTCCTCCCGCAGAAGCAATTTAATCAAGGTACTCTTTCCCGCTCCCGTTGCACCAATTAAAAATACAAATTCTCCCTTTTCAATTTCCAAATTGACATCTTGCAGAGCACAAACGCCGGTATCTCGGTAGATTTTGGTTACACCTTGCATTTTTATCATACCGCAGCACCTCCCATAAAGTTTCATAAATACAAAATATCGGCGGAGCCAGGGCCCCGCCGTAGTCTACGGAATCGGTTCAGTGCAGGCAATGCACTTAGATTCTGGTGGGCTCTGACGTCAAATACTTGTTGACCATCATCGCCACCTTGAAAATAATTGCATCATCAAATTCCCGCAAATCCAATCCTGTTAATTTTTTAATCTTATCCAATCGATAAACCAATGTATTTCTGTGCACAAATAGTTTTCTGGATGTTTCGGAAACATTCAGATTATTCTCAAAGAATTTTTGAATCGTGCCAATGGTTTCATTGTCCAAAACATTGATGGACTCCTTTTTAAACACCTCTTTTAAGAACAACTCGCACAAAGTGGTGGGCAACTGATAAATCAGTCGGCCAATTCCTAAATTATCATAACTGATGATACTCTTTTCCGTGTCAAAAACTTTCCCTACTTCCAGGGCAATCCGCGCTTCACGATAAGCCTGAGAAAGTTCCTGAATGGTTTCGGAAACCGTAGAAATTCCCACCGAAACTGCAATCATTTCCTCGCTGCTTAAAGTATCCACTATATTCTGGGCGATCTGCAAAACTTCTCCCTTGGTAATATCCGGCTTGAACTCCTTAATAACTACGCTGTCATAATCATCAATCCGGATCACAAAATCACGGTTACGATCCGGGAACAGATTCTTCAGCACATCCATAACGGCATTCTCACCGTTTTTGTGAACCCGCACCAAATAGACGGCCCGATGTGCCTCTACAGTTAGGTGCAATTCTCTGGTTCGATAAAGAACGTCTCCCGGCAAAATGTTATCGACAATGATATTTTTAACGAAACTATTCCGATCGTATTTTTCATCATAATACTGCTTGATGGTTAAAAAATGAATCCCCAAAAAGCAGCAGGCATTGGCAGCAACATCATCTTCCCCTTCACAAAAAACAGCATATTCATTTTTGTTAAAGGTTTCAATTTTCTTGTAGGTAAATCCACCTACCCTTTTTAGTTCTCCAGCATTATCAAACACAGTAAAAACATTATCCACTACCGTGTCAATCCGGCTTTCGTTGCTGCAGGCAATAATCGTTTCGGTATCATCAATCACGCCAACTACACGTTTTACGTCTTTTTTCAACTGTGTCAAAGCATTTTGAAACAGTCTGTTTTGCATAACGCCACCTCCGGAAAAGAATACAACAGATTGCAAATCTATCGTAAAATCCTTTTTACTTCTTTCTATTATAACTGTTTTTCTTCAAAAAAGCAAGTCGTTTGTCGAAAATTTACAAAAAAGACATAAAGATGTCTTTTAAACGTTTATCTTCCCATCTCCACAACAGATTTGTCCATTACTTGACACAAAACCCCTCCTGGGTGTATACTGTCCTTAGGTTTATTTTATTGCACAGGAGGCAAACATCATGAAGTATATCGTTGTTTTAATGGACGGCGCTGCCGACACTCCGGTTCCCGAGTTAAACGGCCAAACGCCGCTGGAAGCGGCCAGAAAACCGCATATTGATGCCTTGGCATCACAAGGGGAACTAGGTATGGTTACCACCGTACCGAAGAACCTCCCTCCCGGTAGTGATGTTGCAAATTTATCAGTATTTGGTTATGATCCACTAAAATATTATACCGGCCGCTCCCCGCTGGAAGCGGTTTCGATGGGTGTTCCCCTGACGCTGACAGATACTACTTTCCGAGCCAATTTAGTTACTCTTTCCGAGGAAGAATGCTATGAAGAAAAAACCATGGTGGACTATAGTTCGGACGAGATTTCCACCGAGGAATCTCACCAACTCATTGCCGCATTAAACGACGCCTTAAAAACCGATGCTTATGAATTCTTCGGCGGCATTAGTTATCGTCATTTAATGGTGTGGCACAACCGGGAAAATAACTTTTCTTTGACACCTCCCCACGATATTTCCGATCGGGTGGTGGGCGGCTATCTGCCCCAAGACGAAACCCTTCTTATGCTGATGAAAAAAAGTTATGAAATCTTAAAGGATCATCCCGTCAACCAAGCCCGCATTGCCAAGGGGTTGCATCCCGCCAACTCCCTCTGGATCTGGGGCAACGGCACCAAACCCAACTTGGACAGTTATCAGTCCCGTTTCGGAATCCGCGGCGCTGTCATTTCCGCTGTGGATTTAGTCAAAGGGATCGGGCACTGCGCACAACTTGAGGTCATTGAAGTCCCCGGTGCTACCGGTACGGTACATACCAATTTTGAGGGTAAAGCACAGGCTGCCATTGATGCACTAAAAAGCGGCGCAGATTTTGTCTATCTGCATTTAGAGGGAGCCGACGAAGCCGGACACCGCAGAGAAATTGAAAACAAGGTCAAGGCCATCGAATATATTGACAGTAAAATCGTTGCCCCCCTCCAAGCCTATTTGGAAGAAAGCGGCGAGGATTACCATATCCTGATTATGCCGGACCATCCCACACCGCTGGCTATTCGCACCCACACATCAGACCCAATTCCCTATCTTCTCTTTTGCAGCGAGCGTCCGGAAATTCACGAAACACGCCGTTACACCGAAAACGACGCGGCGGCGACCGGCATCGTGCAGCCTATGGGTCATCTGCTTATACAGCAATTACTCCAATAACCGTTTTCATCTAAGAGGAAACAATTTGAAAATATCGCTTGCAATTCTTTTCTTTATCTGTTATGATAGATAGGTATGTGATTTTTCTGCATTGCAAGTTAGAATCGACTTTAGAAATGAGGGATACCTATGTCAACCAAAGTTGTAATCGGCGCACAATGGGGCGACGAAGGAAAAGGGAAAACCATTGATATTCTCGCCGGGAAATCTGATGTTGTCGTCCGCACCTCCGGCGGCAATAATGCCGGCCATACCATTGAAGCCGATGGCGTTACTTATAAACTCCATGTGATGCCGTCCGGCATCCTAAACCCTAACACCCTAAACATCGTCGGTTGCGGGGTAGTGGTAGATCCAAAAGTATTGCTGGAAGAAATCGACGGAATGGAATCTAAAGGCATCAGCACCAAGAATTTAAAAATTGATGCCCGGGCCCATGTCATTATGCCTTACCACATTGTCTTAGACGGTCTTTCCGAAGCGGTACGCGGCAAAGGCGATATCGGCACCACCAAAAAAGGAATCGGTCCTTGCTATATGGACAAAGCAGAGCGGAGCGGCATTCGGATGTGCGATCTCATCAATCCGGAAAAATTCCCGCAGCAGGTGAGAACCTGTCTGGAAATTAAAAACAAGATGATTACATTGGTTTATGGCGGAACGCCTCTTGATCCCGATGCCATCATCGAAGAATATACTGCCTACGCCAAACGGCTGGCACCTTATGTAACAGATACAACGCCTATCTTGTATGAGAGCATCAAGGCCGGAAAAGAGGTATTGTTTGAAGGCGCACAGGGAATCCTTTTAGATATCGACCTTGGCACCTATCCTTATGTTACTTCCTCCCATCCGATTTCCGGCGGTGTCTGTGTCGGCAGCGGAATCGGTCCTACCATGATCGACGAATGTATTGGTATCTTAAAAGGTTATACCACCCGCGTCGGCAATGGCCCCTTCCCCACCGAACTCAATGACGAAGTCGGAGAGGAAATTCGCCAAAAAGGACATGAATTTGGCACCACCACCGGCCGTCCCAGACGGACAGGTTGGTTTGATGCCGTTATCGCAAAATACGCTGTTCGCACCAGTTCTCTCACTTCCGTAGTGCTGAACAAAATCGACCCCTTAGGCGGTCTGGATAAAATCAAGATTTGTGTTGCTTATGAGAAAGACGGTCAAATTACCACCGACTTTCCTCCCACACTGGAAGAACTGGCCCGTTGCAAACCCATCTACGAAGAAATGGATAGTTGGACCGAGGACATCAGCGCCGTGAAGGAATTTGACCAACTTCCTTTAGCAGCGCAAAAATACGTCCTCCGCATTGAAGAACTCTGCGATTGCCGGATATCTTCCATTGGCGTCGGACCGGGTCGGGATCAAAACATCGACCGTTAACGACATCCTTTGATAGGCAGAAAGCAATTTGATTCGCCCACAAATGAAATTGCTATCACTTTTGTGGGCAGAAAGGCGGATTGTATTATGGCATCCTCTACACCATCTGCAACACCAAAGAAAACCGCTGCATCGGATCAGAAACTTTTGATCTATAACGGAAAACCCTTGGTTCGTTGCGGAAACCAAATTTATTACGGAAACCCTGAGGATAAGTACGTAGTTATCTTTCGGTTGGAAGATCAGGAACCCCTGGAAGATCTGCAAATTGCCAAACGGGTTGTCATTGAGTTAAAAACCAATGAGGGCAATCGCTCCCAACTCATCCGTCAGGCAGAACGAGACGGGTTGTATAAGGCTTTCGACATTGGTATGTTTTGGCTCGAGCAGGCGTTGGAAAACGGTTAAAGAACGTTTTGCACAAAAAGTTTATCGGGGCAGAAGAAACCCAACCTCTGTCCCGATAAATTCTTAATACTTTTCATGATTTTTTTAAAAAAGTCTTGACATTTCATGGAAAGTTGATATAATAATCATGTTGCAAGGGCTTTATCCACTATTTGGGGAATAATTTTTACTCCTTTGCATACATTATTATTAAAACAAATATTCCTCTATAGCTCAGTTGGTAGAGCATGCGGCTGTTAACCGCAGGGTCGTTGGTTCGAGTCCAACTGGAGGAGCCAGGCTCCGTGGTCAAGCGGT
>JAZRPL010000058.1:0-32540 GCA_045649245.1 Ructibacterium sp. | reverse complement strand
ATCTACGGCTATTGAGGAGAAATCAGCCAAAAAGTCGGATCTGGTGGAACGAAAAAAAATGGCGGACAGTGCGGGTGCAGATGCCTTTCTCAGCATTCATATGAATAAATTTCCCCAGTCTCAGTATAAAGGGGCCCAGGTCTTTTATAGTGATAGTCCCGAGGGGGGCAAGCGGTTGGGCGAAGAAATCCAGCAAGCATTGAAGGATGTATTGCAAGATGGCAATGAACGGCAGGCAAAAAAAATAGACGGAGGGGTATTCATTTTAAAGAATACCACCGTTCCGTCTGTCATAGTAGAGTGCGGTTTTTTATCAAATTCCCAAGAGGCAGAACTATTGCAGCAAGAGGCCTATCGCCAGAAGTTGGCATGGGGCATCTACATGGGAATGATCCGCTATTTTAACCAATAACTATTCAGTTTTACAGGTAACCGTAATATGTTTTTCCTCTTCATTCCAGTCAACGGTGCCACCGACTGCCTCAATGAGAGCGCGAATGGGAAGCAGGGTGCGGCTATTGAATTCTATGGCCGGTGACGGCAAGGGATAAGAGTCTCCGTTTACCATCATAAAGGGTTCACCGATTCGTATCAACAGACGGTTTCCCAATAAATCAATTCCTGCCATATTAAGATTGTTGTCCCAGGAAATTTCTGCGCCCAGAATCGTGAGCACTGACCGCATAGGAACTAATGTCCGATAATTTTTAGTGTCGGTAATGGGCGGCTGGTCAAAGAGAACCGGTGTGTCATTGACCGTTACCGTAATGAGTTCCTCAAAGGTAATGCCCTGCTCTATGGCAAAGCGCTCTGCGGCAGTGCCGGGTTTTGCATAAATTCGGAACCCGCCGGCAGGTTCAAAAGCATTTTCCCCTAAAAAACTAACGCTTTGGGGAATGGTTGCAGCCGCCAGATTAGGACAAGCGGCAAAAGCGTTTACACCTACAGATTCTAGGTTTTTCGGTAGGGTAATCGTCCACAATTCATCGCAGCGGTAAAATGCATCACGTTCAATGCGTTTTACTGAACTAGGAATGGTGATGGTACGAAGTTTGATGCATTGGCTGAATAAGCCGTTTTCAATTACAGCTAGATTTTTCGGTAACTGAACATAATGAAGTTCCGTGCTGTAAGCAAAGCACATGGATCCAATGGAAGTTACCGAGTCGGGCAAAATAATTTCTTGAATGGTTGTACTGCCACCGCAGGCGCCGCTTGCCAGAGCAGTGACCGGAAAGCCACCCAATGTATCGGGGATGACAACGCGTTGACGTACATCATCGACATTGGTAATGGTTGCCTCGTTTTTGGAAACGGTATAAGTAAAGATATCTTTTTTTTGCAGTTTCTGTGTTTCCGATGCGGCAAACGCCAGGGAACAAGAAGATAGAAAAACCATTGCTAGGAAAAGAATTCCGTATTGTTTTATTTTTTTCATTTTATCACCTCGAATGAAATGCGTTTTCCAATAGGCAGAATACCTAAGTTAAAATTATAGCATAGTTTTTTGATAAATGCAAGTCGGGGCATTTTCGTTACCGTTTTGACCTAAATTTTAGAGATTTTTCATTATTTTTTTGGTGCTATTTGGAGAGGATTATCTGTTTAGAAGTTGAAATTTTTAAAAAACAGTGCTATAATGTATTCCATAAAAAGGTTAATTTGATGGATGAAGGAGAATTTTTATATGAACGAGCATCTTTTAAAGTATCATATCACTCCCCGGATAGTAAAAGCCAATCAAAAACAGAAAATCCAGGTAAAAGGGTTAGATAAATCGACCTTGTTTTTTGACGATGTCGATTATATAGTAAAAATTACTGCCATGGACAACTGGAATTATAAAGAAAATTCTTCCAAAAACTCCATTGAGAAGGATTTTCGAACTGAGTTGATCTGTAAGCCTGAAAACGGTGTTATAACTTTTGAGCATTTTTTCAAGGGAGAGAATGAATGGGTTATTAATATTGCCCGTACCCGAACCGATAAACATATACCGGAGCATAGAAAAAGATGGCGTCGGAAAGTGGAACTTGAATACACAGGATTTGATTTTAGCGTATATTCTTTGGAGGAGGACTTGTATCACAAAAAACCATACAAAGGTGATTTGCATGTCCATACCTATGGCTCTGACGGAGGAGAAAGCCCTGCCATGGTTGGTGCCCAGTACAGAAAATGGGGATTTGATTTTATTGCTATTACAGACCATTATTTCTTTGAGCCGTCTTTGGAAGCTGTTGAGCAATTTAAAAAAATCAATACTTCCTTTAAGGTTTTTCCGGGAGAGGAAGTACATCCTTCGCCGGATTTTGATTTGCATGTAGTGAGTTTTAATTCTACATCCAGCGTTAATGCTATTGCGAGAGAAAATTTAGAAAAAGTAAAAGAAGAAGTCAATTCTATTGCGGAAACATTGGATATTGAAGATGATATCAATCGTACAGAAATTGCATGGTATCAATGGATTCGCGATGAAATTCATAAGGCGGGCGGAATCTGCATTTACCCACATCCATATGCAATGGTGGATCATGCCTATTTTGTGCATTCTTTTGCATCACAAGAAATCTTTAAGCGCCGTCTTTGTGATGTTTTTGAGATTATGGGAGGAATGCGTAAAAAATGGAATCGAATACAAACGCAATTCTATTACGATATGCAAAAAGAAGGGTTTTGCTTTCCCATTGTTGGCTCTACCGATGCACACAGTTGTCTGGCCCATGCCTTACATGATTTTAATGAAGTCTGGTCCTTGGTTTTTTCCGAAAGTGCTGAAAAAATACCGGAAAATATCTTGGATCATATGAGTGTTGCTATCGAAAACTTTGATCCGGCAGATAAAAATGTTTATGGAAGTTTCCGCCTTGTGAGATATACCTGGTTTTTGCTTGAAAACTATATCGAAATTCATGATGCATATTGTAATGCCATTGGACAGGCAATACTTCGATATGTACTGGGTGATGAATCGCAAAATCAATTAATTGGAATGTTGGAAAAGGAATTGCAGAAATTTGATGAAAGTTTCTTTGGGTCTGCAAAATTATAGATGATACTATCCATGATTCCCAATGTATTTCCATATAAGAAAGAAAAACCAGGAGGATTAAATCCTCCTGGTTTTATGTTGCAAAAAAGTTTAAAGTTCCTTCATCATTTCTTCGATCTTTTCCATCAGGATATTTCCGGCATTATCAGCCAGCATAGAGTTGCCCACTTCATAACCACCCTCATCGATGGCTTCTTGGGTATACATATATCCCGGCAAAGTTCCGTTGGTTAAAGTAAATACAAAGGTTTTTTCTGCCGGTGACATCTCTTTGATTCTCAAGCCGTATTCCACAAAGGCCTCGCCTTGGAAGCCGACAATTAAGGTATCGCCAATGGTAAGGAACTGGATTTCGCAGGGAAGATCTTCACAAGTATAACCATGGCTGATTTCAATGGCATAGTTATAGACGCTCTCAGCCCCAAACATGGCAAGTTCAGCATTTCTCGCTTCCAGATAATCACCGTCTTTTAACGATTCAAACTTTTCTTTTGCCAGACGAACCGCTTCCTTTGCCTCGTCGAGAGGAGGATAGGATTTCATGGGGAATTCGATCTCGGTCCATTGATTGCCCAGTTTGATATCGTCGGTAAAGGTCATTTTCTCTACACAATGGAAGGCTTCTACACCAATGGTAGTGCCTACCCGAACGGCCTCCTCAAAATTCTGGCCGATACGATGATAACGGGAACTTTGGTCTCCGGAGGTTCCCTGTCCAAACATGCAGACCGCCTTGGGGAATGCAAAGTGGAAAAAGCGGCGGATAAAACCGGGGAAATCAGCCGAAACAAATTCGTTATCTGCATGGAGATAGGTGGGATGCAACGCATAATTCACAAGACAGGTCCGGATATCGCCGGCACTATCCTTTACTGCAAGAACGCTGACGGACGGGTCACAAACACCGCCTTTTTCACGCCGGTTTCCGCCAACCCCTTGTTCAGCACCGCAACGTCCAATATAGGTTCCGATGGTGGCATCAAACTGATTGTTGATGGATTCAGAGATAATTTTTTCAAGTTTTTCTAGCAATTCTGCCGTATACTCGGAGTCAATACGAATTCCTTCTTCCAGTTCGGCCTCGTGAAGTTGGGTAACGCCCCAAGGGCCGGAGTGGGTGTGGGAGGAGGAAAACATGATATGCTTGCCGAATTTTTCGCGAAGCGTCTTTACATGGGGTTTTCCCAGATAGTGAATATCCATGGTCACAAGGACGACTTCCGATTCGCCGTTGTTTAGATAAAGGCAAGATGCGTAAATGGGATCATGTACCCCTTTGTTATAACGGGGGCAATGGGGATATCCTGCCAACTGTACTCCCGGTTTTGGTGAAATGTCAATACTTGCTGTTCCTGCTTTTAGCATCATTAAAATCCTTTCCGACTCACAAAAATTTTTTAATATTGCGCGTGCTTATTGTGAGCCTGATAAGACGCGTCATTTCATTTAAACGATTTTTAATTTGGCGTAATTTCACTTACAATGGCCGAAGGAGAGATTTTTCCGCCGGAGGCCAAAACAGCAGCGCCGCGGCAGGCGGTTTCGGCTGTATCTAATACACATACCGTAGCACCGGTTGTTTCTGCGAGAATCTTACACCAAACATCGCTTTTCGCACCGCCGCCGAAGACTTTGATAATAGAAGGGGCATTCATTTGCCGCAAAATGCCATGAATCCGTGTGCAAATGTCTTCGTAAAGGGCACGGACGATATCGCCGTCTTTGGTCGCCAGTGTTAAGCCGGTAATAGATGTGCCATTTGTAATTTCGGTAGAAAATTTTACACCGCCGGAACCTTTGGTGGATTGTTTTGCCAACTCGTTCATTTCCTGATAGGATTTATGTAAAATAGAAGATAACCATCTTACCGTAGCGCCGGTGGTTCCGATGCTGCTTTCAAAAACCCAGGTGTCGTCATTTAAGACGAAAGACGGAAAGCGCATTTTTTCATCCAATGCACGGTTAGGGTTCTGCACAGTTACCGCAGTTGCAGTACCAAAGGAAACGGTGCAGGCGTCTTTGCTGATTCCAGCACCTATGGCGGCTAATTTTTGATCCTGTCCGCCTAAATAAACAGAAGCATTACCTTCAATTCCCAATTCTGTTGCCACTTCCGGTAGTAAATGGCCGACAAAATCGCCCATACAGCCAACTTCGGGGAGTTTTGACGGATCTAATCCCGAAAAGGCTAACAACTGGTCGTCCCATTTTTTCCCTTTCAGATCAAATAGCAACGTGCCGCTTGCCATGGTATAGTCTGTCATGGGAACGCCGGTTAATTGCATATGTAGAAAATCCAAAGGCAATAAAAATTTATAAGTTTTTTCATAAAGATCGGGCTTATTTTTCATAAACCACATTAACTGAGGGAGTGTATAGGCTGGATCGATTTTTTTCCCTGTTTTTTGGAAAATGGTTTCTTTTCCGAATTCTTGTTCTAAAAGGTTGCTTTCTTCAACAGCACGTTGGTCCAGCCAAGATACTGCGTTGCAAAGGGGTTTGCCGTTCCGGTCAACCGGGACATAGGAAATACCTTGGGTGCTGGCGGCAATGGCAGTTACTTGGGAAACACCGCTGGTTTTTATCACGGTTCTAATTCCCTTTTTCACCAGTTCCCACCAAACATTGGCATCTTGTTCAATATAACTGCCGTTTGTAATTAAAGAATATTCTTCATTAAATTCTGCCACGGATATGCCTGCATCGTCATAGCCGATACACTTGCATCCGGTAGTTCCTAAATCAATAGCAATATACATAAAAACCCTCTTTTCGTTTCAAAATAACACGATTTATTATACCTTTTTTTCGTTTTAGTGTCAAGCAAAACGGCCAAAGAAATGATGTTTTAGATATGGAATCGACATTTTTTTAATTTTTAGTTGGCGGAGAAAATGCAGAGCGTCTAATATAACATTTTCTTGTCGGAAAAAGTTATATTTAAAAGCATCGTTTATAATACTAAGAAAAGCCATTTTTGTGTTGAGGAAAAAGGAGGAGTTTTCATGTGCACAACAATTTCGGTAACAGTAAAAGATCATTATTTTGGCAGAAATCTGGACTATGAATATTCCTTTGGAGAAAAAATAACCATAACGCCGAGAAATTATTCTTTTAAGTTCAGAAACGGAGAAATAGTCAAAAATCACTATGCAATCATAGGCATGGCATTGCCCTATCACAATTATCCGTTGTATTTTGATGCAACCAATGAAGAGGGATTAAGTATGGCGGGACTTAATTTTCCGAATGATGCAAAATATATGCCTAAAATGCGTATGAAAGATAATATTTCGTCTTTTGAATTGATACCATGGATTTTAACACAATGTAAAACCGTGGAGGAGGCTGAAGAATTAATTGCACGGATCAATATTACCGACGAGGCTTTCTGCGAAGACCTTCCGCCCTCTCCGTTGCACTGGCTGGTCGCCGATCGGCATAAGGCGATTACGGTAGAACAAACGAAGGAGGGAGTTAAAGTGTTCCAAAACCCAACGGGCGTATTGACCAATAGTCCAACCTTTGATGTCCAGATGTTCCATCTTTCCAATTTTTTGTCGGTATCAGCAGAGGAGCCGAAAAATCTGTTTTCGGATCAGTTGGAATTGAAACCTTACAGCAGAGGTATGGGAGGAAGAGGACTTCCCGGCGATCTCTCTTCTATGTCGAGATTTGTAAAAGCATGTTTTACAAAACTTAATTCCATATACGGGGACACCGAAGCAGAAATTGTCAGCCAGTTTTTTCATATACTTTATGCAGTATATCAGCAAAAGGGTTGTGTCAGGGTTGGGGATGGTTTTGAAATAACCCATTATACCTCTTGTTGTAATACGGAGAAGGGTATCTATTATTATACAACCTATTATAACAGTCAAATTTATGCCGTGGACCTTTATCAGGAGAATTTAGACAGCGAACAACTTTTTATATATGATTTAATCAAAAGCCAGGAGTTTTGTATTCAGAACAAGCAATAGCGTCTATAAAAATGACAATGTTCTTTTGAATATTGTCATTTTGCAATAATACCACTTTTGTGGAGGTTGACAAATTAATTCTAAAAAAGACAATTTTTGCTTTGAGAGTTGACCGCTTTTTAAAAATGTGATAAAATGAGCAATATGTAACGTTTAAAATAGCAATGCGGAGGAGTTTATGGAACAGAATAGAAGTAGTTTTACAGGAAAACTTGGATTTGTTATGGCGGCTGCAGGTTCTGCGGTCGGTCTTGGAAATATATGGAGGTTCCCGTATCTTGCAGCAGAGTATGGAGGCGGTATCTTCCTGCTGGTTTATTTGATTTTGGCTGTAACGTTTGGCTTTGCACTTTTGGTTGCAGAAACTGCCATCGGCAGAAAGACGGGGTTAAGTGCGATTGGGGCATTTAAGTCTTTGCATTCCAAGTATAGTTTTATTGGATATATTGAATCTATCGTGCCGGTTATTATTTTTCCATATTACTGTGTTATTGGTGGATGGGTATCTAAATACATGTATGAGTTTATTGCGGGGAATGCCAAAATCATAGCCCAAAACGACTTTTTTCAGGCATTTATCACACAATCTGCTTCGCCCCTTGGTTGGTTTGCTGTCTTTTTGGGGATAACCAGCATAATTGTTTGGCTTGGTGTAGAAAAAGGGATTGAAAAAATAAGCAAATGGATCATGCCGGTTTTAATTCTCCTTTCTATCTTTGTCTCTGTATATTCCATGTTTTTGCCAGGGGCTTTAGAGGGGATAAAGTATTATTTGATACCTGATTTTGACAGGTTTTCTTTCATGACTGTAGTTTCGGCTATGGGGCAGTTGTTTTACTCCATGTCCTTGGGCATGGCGATTATGATTACATATGGATCGTACATGAAAAAAGATGTAAATTTAGAAGCGTCCGTGAGACAGATTGAACTCTTTGACACGGGGATAGCGTTTCTTGCGGGTCTTATGATTATTCCTGCGGTATTCGCGTTTTCCGGCGGTGATCACGATGCCCTCGGCAAAGGACCCGGATTAATGTTTATTACTTTACCGCAAGTATTTGCGAGTATGCAAGGCGGCGGTGTAGTTGGTGCGGTTTTCTTTGTGTTGGTCTTTTTTGCTGCATTGACATCTTCGATTTCCCTCATGGAGGCTATTGTGTCCATTGTTCAGGATCGGTTAAAGGTAAAGAGAGGGATTGCTATTTTAATTCTTCTAGTCATCGCTCTTGTTCTGGGAATTCCCTCTTCTTTAGGAAACGGTGTATGGTCTCATATCAAACTGTTAGGTATGGATTTCTTAACCTTTTTTGATTTTATCAGTAACAGCATGCTTATGCCGGTGGTAGGGTTCTTAACCTGCATTTTTGTAGGATATGTAATCAAGCCATCCTCCGTTATAGAAGAGGTTGAGTTAACGGGACGTTTTAAGAGCAAAAAACTCTTTGCTGTTGTAATCAAGTACATTGCACCTATTTGCATTATCCTCATTCTTGGATTTTCCATTTTAGAAGCATTGGGAGTTATTGTAGTATAATAAAATTTTAAGAACGCAAGATATCTTGCGTTCTTAAATATTAGATTTGGAAAGTAATGATAAAATTTTAGGACGTGGAAATTATATGAAAAAGGCACTTACTGTTAGAGAAATATGTATTTTTGCAATACTTGGCGCTCTCATGTATGGCTCAAAGATTCTCATGGAGGCGCTTCCCAACATCCACTTACTTGCCATGTTTACCATGACAATTACCCTTGTATATCGAAAGAAGGCATTAATTCCCATATATTTATATGTCCTGATTAACGGATTTTTTGCAGGGTTTGCAACATGGTGGATACCTTATCTTTATATTTGGACCATACTTTGGGGAGTAACCATGATTCTTCCAAAACAAATGCCCGACAAAATATCCATGGTTATCTATCCTTTGATTTGTGGTTTGCATGGACTTTTGTTTAGTGTTATGTATGTCCCCTTTCAGGCCTTGTTTTACGGACTCGATTGGAATGGTGTGATTGGATGGATTGTTGCAGGATTTCCCTTTGATGTCATTCATGCAGTCGGCGATTTGTGTGCAGGACTTTTGGTTTTGCCTCTGAGCAAAGTCTTAAAAAAAGCGGAGAATATGCAGACAAACAGATAAAAACTTTTATTAAACTTCTGGGAGGTAATCCTGTGAAAATTGTAGTTTTAGATCGCTTAACCCTAGGTGATGATCTGGATATTTCAGGTGCGAATCAATTCGGAACGGTTATTTCTTATGATCAAACGGATGCCAATGAGGTGGCGGCACGCATTTGCGATGCGGAGGTTGTTTTTGTAAATAAGGTTAAGTTATCAGAAGAGAATCTTAAAAATGCCTCAAAACTTAAACTAATATGCGAGGCGGCAACAGGTTATGATAATATCGATTTAGAGTATTGTCGTAAAAAAGGAATTGCGGTTTGCAATGTTCCGGGATATTCGGTATATAGTGTGGCACAAGTTACGGTGTCAATGGTCCTTTATCTTGTCAATCATCTTAAGGAATATATGCAGTATACCTCCAGCGGAAGTTATTCTTGTGGCAAAAATGCCAATATCTTAAAGCCGGTTTATCATGAATTATATGGTAAGACATGGGGGATTGTGGGGTATGGAGGTATAGGGTCTCGGGTTGGCGAGATTGCAAAAGCCCTTGGGTGTAAACTTTTAGTATTTAAGCGCAAGCCAATTGCAGGTGTGTCGTGTACGGATATAGATACGCTCATAGAAAAAAGTGATATCATTACAGTGCATATTCCTTTGTCTAAAGATACCCAGGATTTAATCAACAAAAAGCGGATCGAAAAAATGAAAGAGACCGCAATTTTGGTAAATACCGCAAGAGGTGCTGTTACCGATGAACAAGCATTGTGCGAGGCGGTTAAAATGAAAAAAATTGCAGGCTTTGGTACCGATGTTTATTCTACCGAGCCATTTGGTGTTGACAGCCCCTTTTATGAAATAAAAGATTATGATAATGTTTGTTTGACACCGCATATGGCATGGGGGACCAAAGAAGCCAGGGAAAGATGTTTTCATGAAATGCTGGAAAACATGAAGGCGTTTTTGACGGGAGAAGTTAGAAATAGGGTTGATTTAAACAGATAATCCGGAAAAATGAAAACTCTCCGCAAGAGAAAGAAAGAGAAGGACTTGCTTTATAAAAATGTTTATAATGGTTGCGTTTCTTTGTTAAAATAAGTTGCATTTTCTTCTAAATTGTGGTATATTTAAATTAAGACATTTTTAGAAGGAGGAGGAAGATAAATGAAGTGTATTACAAACGGTAAAATTATTTTACATGATAGAATAGCCGAGGATTTAGTAATTATTTTTGATAAAAAAATCGAGAAAATTGTTGCGCGAAATGATATAGATCTCTCGGATTATGAAGTGATTGATGCGTGTGGAAAATTTGTGTCACCGGGTCTTGTGGATATGCATATTCATGGATATTTGGGAGCAGACGTATCTGACGGAGATGTTGATGGGATCAAGTTGATGGCTGCAGGCATTATCAAGAACGGTGTTACTTCCTGGTGCCCTACCACTATGACGGTTTCGAAAGAAGAGATAGAAACAGCCTTTGATTCTGTCAGAGAGGTTAAAAACAGTGATACATATTATGGCGCCAGAATTTTAGGGGTAAACAGCGAAGGACCTTTTATAAACCCTGCGAAGAAAGGGGCTCAGGCAGAGGAACACATTCTAAAGCCGGATGCTGATTTCATCAAACAGAATGCAGACATTATAAAGTTATTTACTATTGCACCGGAAGTTGACGGTGCTATAGAGTGTATAGAAAATGTTTCGAAAAATACTGATGTCTTGATCTCAATGGGACATACCGAGGCAAGTTATGAGGAAGCAATGGCGGGAATCGAAAAGGGCGTTCGCCATACCACGCACCTTTTTAATACAATGACGCCCCTTTCTCATCGCAGCCCGGGTGTTGTTGGTGCAGCGTTATCCAGCGAGAATACAAGTGTTGAACTTATTGCTGATACATTTCATGTAAATAAAGGGCTTTTCAATCTCGTTGCTAAGTTAAAAGGCGATAAATTATGCCTGATTACCGACTGTATGAGGGCCGGCGGTATGCCCGATGGCGATTATACTTTAGGCGGTCAGCCTGTGCACAAAGATGGTATTCAGTGCTTACTACCGGATGGAACTATTGCGGGCAGTGTGCTAAATCTAAATGATGCGGTTTACAATCTTTATGAAAATACAGACTTAGAACTTTACGAGGCAGTTGCATGTGCATCCTGGAACCCTGCAAAGGCTTTGGGGGAAGAGGAGAAGATAGGTTCTATCGAAGCAGGGAAATGTGCGGATATGATCATTGTCGATGAAAAGTTTCAAGTGCTTATGACAATCCTCGAAGGGGAAATAAGATATAAAGGAGAAGAATTATGATTGCAAAATTAGAACCGGAATTTATGCCTATGGTAAAGGTTATTAATAATTTCAAAGAGGCTGTGGCTAAATCGGAATCTCAGGAGATTTCCATTTCTGTTGAAAGAAACGGCGGTCTTATGGCGGTATATAAACTTGATGTATATAAAGAAAATACAGGCCATGATGAAGAAAATTATGAAGTTGCAGAAAGAATTCTCAAAACTTTGCTTTGGGCAAAGGGCGGTTATAAAGTCTATATTGCCGGCTCAAAGTATATCTATGATCGCATCGCTGATGATTACAGAGTAGGTGGAGCAAGAGAATTTGACTTTAACTTTATGGCGCGGGTCTATGAAAAGGACTTTGAAGTTATATACGTTGAAAATGTCGCTGACGCACCTAAAGAAAACGATGTTTCATCACCGGTAGGCCGTCACCTTGATGGTTGCCGTATTGGATTTGATGCGGGCGGAAGTGATCGTAAGGTTTCTGCTGTTGTTGATGGAGAAACGGTATACTCGGAAGAGGTTGTGTGGTTCCCGAAACTACAGAGTGATCCCAAGTATCATTACGAAGGTATCTTAAATGCCATGAAGACTGCCGCCTCCCATATGCCAAGAGTTGATGCCATTGGTGTTTCTTCTGCCGGTGTATACATTGACAACAAGATCATGGTTGCGTCCCTTTTTCTAAAGGTTTCCGATGAGGACTTTGAAAAGCACGTGAAGAATATGTATCTGGATGTTGCAAAAGAAATCGGGGATGTTCCTGTTGAAGTTGCAAATGACGGCGATGTGACCGCATTAGCAGGTGCCATGAGCCTGGAAGACAACAATGTTTTGGGTGTTGCTATGGGTACCAGTGAGGCCGCAGGTTATGTTGACAAGGACGGAAACATTACTGGTTGGCTTAATGAACTTGCATTTGTCCCGGTTGATTTTAATAAAGGTGCTATGGTTGATGAATGGAGCGGAGACTATGGTTGCGGCGTTAAGTATTTTTCCCAAGATGCAGTGATCAAACTTGCTCCAAAAGCCGGCATAGAACTTGATGAGAACCTTTCCCCTGCTGAAAAACTCAAGGTTGTCCAAGGGCTTATGGAAGAAGATGACAGCCGCGCAGCAGATATCTACGAAACAATGGGGACATATTTCGGTTATACAATCGCATACTATTCGTTGTTTTATGATATCAAGCACGTGCTTATTATGGGAAGAGTGACAAGCGGAAAAGGCGGCACACTCCTTCTCGCTAAAGCAAATGAGGTTCTGGAAACGGAATTCCCCGAACTCTTTAAAAAGGTTCAACTTCATATTCCTGATGAAAAGGCAAGAAGAGTTGGCCAGTCTGTTGCAGCGGCAAGTTTGCCCAAAATAGGTTAAATTTATTAGGACTAAAAACACGATAAGTTTTTGCAAAAACTTATCGTGTTTTGCTTTAAATCTGCCATTCTATAACGAAAGAAGGATTTATGGAAGCAGATACAGATTCGAAGAATTGTTTTTACGAAGATTCACGATTCTGGTGTATCGAATAAGGATACCTCTTTTTGGAAAGGATATGGATATATTCTTGAATAAGGGAGGTATATTTTTATGTTCAAACACGAAAAACTTTTATTTCATCCGGTAGAAATTGAAAAACCGAATCCGCAATACGCTGTGCTTTTACAAGAGCAACTAGGTGGCGGGAACGGGGAATTAAAGGCGGCAATGCAATATATGTCGCAAAGTTTTAGGATCAAAGATCCAGAAATCAAAGATTTATTTTTAGATATTGCGGCAGAGGAACTGAGCCATATGGAAATGATTTCGCAGACGATTAATCTTTTAAATGGACACGATGTAGATGCAGAAAAAGTCCCCTGCGGAGAGATACAGACCCATGTACTGCTAGGACTAAACCCCGGTCTTATCAATGCCTCCGGTTATTCATGGACCGGTGATTATGTAACGGTTACGGGGGATTTGTGTGCAGATCTTCTTTCCAATATTGCGTCGGAGCAGAGAGCAAAGGTTGTTTATGAATATCTTTATAGGCAAATTGATGATAAAAAAGTAAAGGAAACCATAGACTTTCTTTTAAATCGGGAAGAGGCGCACAATGCAATGTTCCGAGAGGCCTTTAACAAGGTGCAGAATTCAGGATCAAATCAAGATTTTGGAACCACCAAGGCGGCCAAAATGTATTTCAGTATGTCGGAACCCTCGCCGTCAGATTCTTCACTCTCTAATGTCGAGGGCAAAAAACCGTCTTTTAAATAATAGAAAAATATCATATATTTGTATTACCCATAAAAATTGCACCTTCAAAGGTTAGAAACTTTTGAAGGTGCATATATTTTTACATCTTATGCATTGAATGGATACTATTTTGTGCCGAATATTCTATCGCCGGCATCGCCAAGACCGGGAACAATATAGCAATTTTCGTTCAGGCATTCATCGACATTTGCGCAGTAAATCTGCACGTCGGGATGGGCCTCAGAGAGAGCCTTGATACCTTCCGGTGCTGCGATAAGGCAAAGAAACTTGATTTGTGCGCCGCCACTTGCTTTAATCTGTGATATTGCGTCAATTGCCGAACCGCCGGTGGCAAGCATCGGGTCAACTACGACAATGAGTCTGTTTTCAATATCAGCAGGGAGTTTGCAGTAATAAGGTTGTGGGAGCATTGTTTCCTCGTCTCTGTACATACCTATATGCCCAACCTTTGCGGAGGGAACAAGGCGAAGCAGACCGTTTACCATACCCAAACCTGCACGAAGGATTGGAACAACGGCAAGTTTTTTGCCTTCAATCATTTTCTGCGTGGTCTTCTTGAGTGGTGTTTCAATCTCCACATCCTTCACCGGCAAATCGCGCAGTGACTCGTAACACATGAGCATAGTGATTTCTTCCACAAGTTCACGGAATTCTTTATTGGGTGTTGTTTTTTTGCGCAAAATAGATGTTTTGTGCTGAATCAACGGATGATCAAAAACTGTAACTTTATTCATTATAAACTCCTTATTCCTGGTCAGAAGATTTTGAAACAATAAGATTGACGATGATACCAAGAATTAACGCACAAGCGACAGATGTGATAGTAATCTTTCCGAAGTTCAGTGTGAGACCGCCAATGCCGGTAATCAGAATCGTTGAAACAACGAATAGATTTTTATTGAGGTTTAAGTTAATACTTTGTACCATCTTAAGACCGGAGACTGCAATAAAACCGTAAAGTGCCATACAAACACCACCCATTACACAAGAGGGGATGGAGTTAACAAATGCAATAAAGGGTGAAATGAAGGCAATTACAATCGCCATAACAGCGGCTGTAATGATTGTATAGATCGATGCATTTTTTGTGATGGCAACACATCCTACGGATTCGCCATAAGTTGTGTTGGGACAACCGCCGAAAATAGAACCAAGGAAAGAGCCGATGCCATCACCAAGCAGGGTTCTGTGGAGTCCGGGGTCTTCCAGCAAATCAGTTTCGATGATTGAAGAAATATTTTTATGATCGGCAATATGCTCTGCAAATACAACAAAGGCAACCGGAATATACGCTACTGCAATTGTGCTGATGTAAGCTCCGTTTAATTCTTTGAACCCTCCCATTGCGGTAAGGAAAGTAAAGTCGGGAACGCTGAAGAAGGTATTTATTGTAACGCCATCCGCAAAGAGAGCCTTAAGGGGTTCTAAATTCATAATTCTGATTGCGTCGATGCCTGTTGCGTTACCGATAAGCGTAAAGATAAGCGAGGCTGCATATCCGCCGAGAATACCAAAAATAAAGGGGATAAGTTTCCCCATTTTCTTGCCGTAAACTGAACTTGTGATCGTGATGATAAGTGTAATAAGACCACAAAGAACAGCGATTAAAGGAGAAGCTTGAACATCAGCAATACTTCCCTTTGTAAGGTCGGAAATAGCATTGCCTGCAAGAGATAAACCGATGATAGCAACAGTAGGTCCGATAACAGCGGCAGGCATCAGTTTGTTAATCCAGTTAACACCGGAAAATTTAACAATAATAGCGATGATAACGTAAACAAGACCTGCAAACAGAGCACCGATGATAAGGCCTAAATAGCCAAGACTCATTGACACGCCGCCGGCGAATGCCGCAAACATAGAACCTATAAATGCGAATGAAGAACCAAGGAAAACAGGACTTTTTGCTTTTGTGCAGAGCACATAGAACAGAGTTCCAATACCTGCACCGACAAGGGCTGCAGCAGGACTCATATCGTTACCGATAATAACCGGCACAACGAGTGTTGCGGTCATAATTGCAAGCAGTTGCTGAAGCGCAAAAATGACCAATTGGCCGAATTTTGGTTTGTCTTTTACACCATAGATAAGTTTCATTCGTGGATCCCCTCTCAAATTTTATTAGAAAATAAACATTTCCACTAAAATTTTACTATTAATGACATATTTTTGTCAAGAGTAAATAAGAAATGAATTTTAAAATAATAATTATTTGTTGAAAATTCGGATGTTAGGTGGTATAATGAGTGATGCAAATAGAATGAGGCGAAAAGTTTTTTGCTTTTTGGAGGTGAAGGTATATGCTAAAAGCAGAGACATTGGGTACAATTTTTAGTTATATGGTAACACTGCTTGTTTTGTTATGTTGGAGTTTGCTAATGATAAGATTTATTAGGGACAAATTTGCACCTATTCAGACGGTTCAGGCCATGGTTGTTGATAAATATAAAACAAAGACGGTATCAAAGATACCAGGAACATTTCAAAGAGAAAGATACATCATTGTGTTTTTAGTAGGGGAGAAAAAAATTGCCTTTGATGTTTCTGAATTTTCGTTCCATGGCTATGCTGTGAAAGAAAAGGGTACTTTAAAGTATAAAGGGAAGAAGATCATAAAGTTTAGTTAGTTTTGGTTTTCATATATCTTTTTATAAATAGAATAAAAAAACAACTCCGAGGGCAATTTGATGCACACGGAGTTGTTTATGTATTATGCAAAATAGGATTTGGTTAAAAAAGCGACAAGGTAGGAAAGCAAACCGGCTACGGTGGGAGAACTTACCCACGCGACAGCAATGCGCTTAAATACGCCCAAATTAACATTTTTTACGCCACGAGTCAAACCGGCCCCAATAACTGCGCCTACCACCGCTTGTGAGGTTGAAACAGGAATTCCCATCAGATTACCCATTAACACAACTGTTAAAGCCATAGCAATAATAACCAAAAATCCATCTGTTTGGCTAATTTGAGCAATACTGCTCCCTACGGTCATCATGACGCGTTTTGAGAATGTTAATACCCCGATGGCGATGGCAATGCCACCAATCGTGGCAGTGAGTTGCGGATTGGTAAGCAGGTTGGTAGCAACCCCTGTTTGCCCGTAAACCATATCATAATACAGTGCGGTTACATTTGCGGAACTATTTAGCCCAATGCTATAGGAAGCAAATATACCTGATGCGATGTAACCAATTTTAATAAATGTATCATACTTACTAAAGGTGGTTATGCGATTTGCCAAAAACTTATTGAATAAAAAGACCAATACAAAAGCAATGATCCCTGCCCCTAAGGGGTTTAAAAGCCAAGTAGAAGCAAATTTCGTGATTTGCGGAAGATTTATTGCCAGAATTTCAGGATTAGAATAGTCCGCATAAAAAAGTCCCCAGCCGATGATGGCGCCGGTAATAGATTGGTTTGCAGAAACAGGGAACTTGAGATAACTCATCATAAATACAGTAAGACCGGCACAAGCAAAAATGATTGCCGCTTTCCATGCCGATTGCCAGCGAAGAAATTCCGTAGTGCCGTTTGCGATGGCATTGGAGGCTTTGTCAAAAGAAGAAATGACTTCATTGCTGGTTGCCAACTTTGCTACAGAGGTAATATTATTTGCCCCTCCAACGAATGCGCCAATAATGACAAATATTGCAATGATGCTAATTGCAGTACGATATTTTACTACACGGGTAGCGACCGCGGTGCCGAAAGCATTAGCAGCATCATTGGTTCCCAATGACCAACCCATAAACAAACCGGAAAGTAACAGTAAATATATCATTATTTTTACCTTTGCCTTTACGCCTTTCTTGTTACCAACATAATCTGAATTTTGTCTGCAATATTTTCAATCACGTCAGAGACGGCGCAAATATGCTCAACCAAATTGGAAATTTGCATACGTTCGGCAAGGCCGAGGTCGAGAGCAAATGTTTTTTTGTACAACATTTTTTCAATATCATCAACCTTGGATTCTTCTTCGCGAATCTGATCCAGTATGGAGTGGTCTTTTAAGAATGCGCCAAAATTACTGAACAAACAACTAATAGATTCTTTCAACAAACTAAACTGCACTTTGGTAATTGATGCAATTTCAAGCATCGACTCTGCGTATTCGACGGGAAGTTTCAGTTGTTGCAGTATAACGATTTGCGAAAATGCTTCACATTTATTCGCTACACGGTCACACGAGGTAGCAATGGAAATGATTTCTTCGCGACTAGAGGGAAGAAAAGCGCTTCCACTGAGGGAATCAATCATACGACGCAGAGAAATATCCGCTACAGACTCTTGTTCGCTTACTTCTTCAGAAAGGGCGCACAGAGTTTGTGTATTAACATTCGGCGTGCAAGCGGCACGAATAAAACTCTCAAACTTTACCAAACAATTTTCCACATCATTGATTTGCTCCATAATGAGTTTGTGAATATTCTGGTTTTTTGTTTTTTGGAACATAACCATCAGACTCCTTTGCAAATAAACTCCTGCAAGAAAGAATGCCATGCAAGAAAATTAATTTTATTGTATTATTATATTACTAAACAGATATTTTGTCAAATTAAAATATTTTATGCTCCGGGTTTATGAAGGCTGAGCCACCGAATTATTTTAGGTTTTGTTAAAACTCAATTTTATAATAAATTTCGACATATAAAGTTGATATTTTCTCTTGATATGGTATAATAACCTCACGAAGCAAGACGAAATCAAAAGATTTCTATTTAATTCTAAAATTTTATGAGGTAAAAATATGGGAAAACTTAATAAACTAAAACTATGGAACCTTGTTTTTGCGTTGCTATGCAGTATGTTTATCTACTTACCCGTCACGGCAGATGAAATGTCCTCTGATATTGTTCTGTGTTTACAAATCAATGATCCTGTCATGGAGGTAAACGGTATTGAAGAAGAGATAGACGCAGGACGTGGGACAAAACCAATCATAAGAGACGGGAGAACCTTAGTGCCTATAAGAGCGATTATTGAAGCGTTTAACGGCACTGTTGATTGGGATGACTCTACCCAAACAGTCAAGTTGACGATGGAAGATAAGGCCATAATACTTGTGATTGACAGTAATATTGCCTACCTAAACAACGAAGTTCATATCTTGGATGTTGCCCCTGCTGTCATAAACGATCGTACCATGCTGCCCATTCGCTTTGTGGCAGAGGGGTTTAATCTCGGAGTGGCTTGGGAAGATGATACGCAAACAGTTTCAATAATCAGAAGTTCCTTTGATGCCCAAGAATATAACTACTTGATGAATGTGATTCCTGGGTACGCAGGACAACCGTATACACAAGTTAACAATAACGAACCATTTTTTAAGGATTATGAAATGATCGGCGGTTCTTTCGAGTATTACAGCGAACTTGATGAACTTGGCAGGTGTGATGTTTGTCTGGCTTCCATTGCAAAGGACTTGATGCCAACGGAAGAAAGAGAAAATATTAGTTCAGTAACTCCAACGGGTTGGGCCAATGCGTTTTATGAGAATATAACGGGGGGTTACCTTTATCATCGATGCCACTTGATAGGATATCAACTAACTGGAGAAAATGCCAATCAAAGAAATCTTATTACGGGAACAAGATATTTAAATATCGAGGGGATGCTCCCTTTTGAAAATATGATTGATGACTATGTTAAACAGACGGAAAATCATGTTATGTATCGAGTAACGCCTGTATTCAAAAATCATAATCTTGTTGCGGATGGGGTTTTGCTGGAAGGATATTCTGTGGAAGATAATGGACAAGGAATCTCTTTTTGCGTATATTGTTACAATGTTCAGCCTAACATTACCATTGATTATCTAACGGGTGCTAACATGATTGCAGATACTGGGATAACGCCCGTATTGCCAAATGAGGATACCATATATCGTACTCCGTACGGGAAAAGATATCATTTTGATGCTGAATGCGGCGGGGAAAATAGTTATGCAATATCCTTAGAAGAGGCTAAAAATTCCGGACTTACGCCTTGTGTTAAGTGTGCTGAATAAATTTCATTACAGGGAACGGGAATTGTAATTGCAATGCGTTTGTGCTATACTATCTTTATTATGATTGATCAGGAGTGAGAGCATGGAAATAGAGAACTACCTTGCGCGTTTGACGAAAGAAACCGGTCTAAGTGGTGCTGAGGCTCCTATTGCACGATTATTGTGCAAAGAATTGCGGGATTTGGGGTTGCAGGCAGAGATTGACGCATACGGAAACGTTCGGGGCAGACGTAACTGCGGGAAGAAAAATGCTAAAACGCTTTTATTGGAAGCCCATATGGATCAAATCGGTTTAATGGTTTCCGGTTTTGATGAGAAAGGATATGTGAAGTTTACCAATCTTGGTGGCGTGGATGAACGTATTTTACCCGGCATGGAGGTAATCATCCATAGTACACCGCCGTTGCGAGGCATCATCGGCGGGATTTTGCCCAAAAGCGAAGGAGAAAAAACAAGGAATCCCAAATTGGAGGAATATAGAATCGATACCGGATTAAGCCTTAAAGAAGTTAAAAAGAGGATTCAACCGGGGGATTGGATTCAAATGGAAAGCAGAACAATAAACCTGTTGCATCGGCGAATGTCAGGAAGTGCTATGGATAATCGCGCCGGTGTTTCGGCAGTTCTGGCATGCTGTAAGAAACTCGTTAAAGAAGAGGCTCCTTATCATATTGAAGTACTTTTTTCTGTGCAAGAAGAACTTGGATTGCACGGTGCCTATACAGGCATCGAACCTGGAACCATTGATGCTGCAATTGCGGTAGATGTAACTCATGGTACAACACCGGATGCCAAAGAGGAAACAGGTGTCTTTCCTCTGGGGAGCGGTGCGGTCATCTGCCGAGGACCTAATCTGCATTATGACTATACCAAACAACTGATTCAATTAGCAAATCAAATAGGTGTTTCACATGAAATAGAGGTTGCGCCTGGCGGAAGCGGGACTACGGCATGGGCTATTCAAACCATTGGCCATGGGATTCCGGTCATGCTTGTGTCTATTCCTTTGCGGTATATGCATACCAATGTAGAAGTTTTGGAAATTTCCGATATAGAGACTGTGGCGGAACTGCTTTATCATGCGGTAATGGGAGGGATTAACCTTGCTTAAAGCATTGGCAAACTGTTTCGGTGTATCTGGCATGGAAGATTCAGTACGCCGTTGCATTGAAGAACAACTCAGGGGTTATGATATAAAACTTCGGACAGACGCAATGGGAAATCTTCATGCTATGGTTGATGGAGACGGACCCCCAATTTTAGTGACAACCTATATGGACGAACCTGGCATCATTGTTACTAAGATCACAGAAGATGGGTATTTGCAATTTGAAACAATAGGCCCTGTGGCACCTTCCTGTCTGGTATCAAAACGGGTATGGATTGGAACGTGCCCGGGAATTATCTCGCTAAAAGCCATCCATTTGACCAAGAAAAAGGAGCGGGAGACGCCGGTAAAGGCCTCCCAGTTATTTGTGGATATTGGTGCAAACACCAGAGAGGAAGCAGCTAAAATTGCAGAAATCGGCGATTATGGAACATTTGATATTCCATATCGGGAACTTGAAAACCATTTTGTGAAAGGAAGGGCCATTGCCGGAAGAATGGGTTGTGTTGCGGCCATAGAGTTGCTAAAGAAATCTCCTGATTGTAATTTGCACGTCATTTTTGCGACGCAACGCCAAATTGGATGCCGTGGCATGATAGCGGCGTCATGGAATCTGGAAGCGGATTTTACAGTAGTTTTGGATGGAATTGCGGCACAAGATTATACAACCGCTCCAAAAGAAGGCCGTCCACAAGCGGGGGAAGGTGTTGCTTTGCTACACCATAGCGGTTCCGGCAAGATGGATGCAACGTTTTATTCCATGGCAAAAAAGGTGGCGGAAGAAGAGGAAATTCCAATACAAAACTGCAGTGTCGATGAAAAGGGACAGGAACAGATTCTGCAACAGACGGGTAAGAAACAGCGTTGTCTTTGTTTGGGGATTCCTGTAAGGTATCCGGAATCTTTGGGACAGGTGGCAAATATAAAGGATTTACAGGCTATGATTCGGCTGAGCCATACCATGATTCACCGAGTCAGCAAAGGAGGAGGCGAAATTCTATGATTCCAAAGACAGAACAGAGTTTTTTAAAAAGTATAAGTAATCAATCTTTTTTTTCTCCTGAGACGGTAAAAAAGTTTTTTAAAGAAATGGATGGATTGTATTTTGATGATATATCCATCGATGCTCGTGAGAATATTCATTTTCTTAAAAATGGAAGCGGAGAGACAATACAGATTATCTTTCATATCACACCCCCGGGCGTTATGATTGGCGAAAAAAGAGATGAGTCATTGGCGATTACAATGCTTGGGGAGGAAAAGCCCGAAACCTTAAAGGACCTTTTGCTTTATCATTCCGGTGAACCGGTTGGGTTTCTGCGGCAAGAAGAAAATGCCCCTGTTTTTCTGGAAGCATTCCCGGAAATTTCTTTGGAAAGCGGAGTTGTTGGTGAATTTAAGAATGATGTATATTGTGAAGGAGACTTGCTTTACGGAATGGATTTAAGTTCTGTTATTCTTCCATATATCAGTTGTTTTTTACTGAAAAATGAGTGTTTGGGTGACAAGCGAATATGCTTTACAATTTGGAATTCAAGTGTAAGCGGAGAGTGTGGTGCCATAGAGGCCATGAAAACTGTCTGTCCGGACGTAGCGGTGTTGGTTTCTTGTGTTCCGATGCAAGATGGTTGTGCTTTTGGAGAAGGCCCCGCTCTTGTGCTAAAAGACGGCACTTTTGTTTTATCAGCAGAAATGCGTAAAGTGGCAAAAGAAATTGAGGCAGAGATAAAACTACAATCCTTTCTAGGAAAGACCAATAAAGTGATTGAAAAACTTAACATAGCCAATGGCGGGAGAAAATTCTTGGGGATTTATCTGCCGGTGAAGCATAAGAAAACTCGGATTGAGGAAATGCACTGGGAGGATGTTGAAAAAACGCGAAACTTCCTATTGAAATTTGTAGCAAAGATATGATATAATTAGGTAATTCAGTGTGAAGTTTTTCAGGGAATTGTTCTTAAATAAAATCCCTGGAATGTAAAGCGCATCATTTCATGAAGAGATTAGGATAACAACGAGGTGAAAGAAGTGGAAAAAAAGTTATTACTGGGAAACGCAGCAGTTGCCCGGGGATTGTATGAAAGTGGTGTAACGGTAGCATCTGCCTATCCTGGAACACCAAGCACGGAAATTCTGGAATTTACAGCAAAATACGATGAGGTATATGCAGAATGGGCTCCTAACGAAAAGGTGGCAACCGAAGTTGCAATCGGTGCTTCTATTGCAGGGGCACGTGCCTTTTGTGCTATGAAACATGTTGGATTGAATGTAGCGGCAGACCCTTTGTTTACCGTGGGTTATACCGGCGTCAATGGTGGTTTAGTCATCGCGGTAGCAGACGATCCCAGTATGCATAGTTCTCAAAATGAACAGGATAGTCGGCATTATGCAAAAGCTGCAAAAATTCCCATGGTAGAGCCGGCGGATAGCGAGGAATGTAAAGAATTTATCCGCTATGCTTATCAACTTAGTGAGCAGTTTGACACCCCCATGCTCTATCGGCTGAGCACGAGAGTTGCACACTCACAAAGCATCGTAGAACTTGCAGAACGAACCGAAATTCCGCTTAAGGAATACGAAAAGAATATTGCTAAATATGTCATGATGCCCGGTAATGCCAAGCGTCGGCATCCGGAAGTAGAAAAACGTCTGGCAGATATGACTGAATATGCAGAAAACTGTCCTCTAAACCGGATAGAATATGGCGACAAAAAAATTGGTATTATTACCAGCGGTATGTGCTATCACTATGTAAAAGAAGCCTTTGGTGATACCGTATCCGTTCTCAAACTGGGGCTTGTGTATCCCCTTCCCGTTCAGTTAATTCAGGATTTTGCGGCTCAAGTGGATCGGTTATATGTGGTAGAGGAATTAGATCCTTTTATTGAGGAGCACTGTAAAAATATAGGGGTTTCTGTTATTGGCAAGGAACTCTTCCCCATTTGTTATGAATTTAGCGCAAAGGAAATCAAAGAACGAATTACCGGTGTAAAAGAAGAGGAGTTTGCTGCGGTAAATGAAGAGATTCCGGTACGTCCTCCCGTACTTTGTCCGGGTTGTCCCCATCGAGGTACTTTTTATGTTCTCAAAAAAATGGGTGTACATATTTGCGGCGATATTGGTTGTTACACACTAGGGGCAGTAGCGCCTTTAAACGCTATGGATGCAGTGGTTTGTATGGGGGCAAGTATCGGCATGTCCTTTGGTATGGCGTTGGCGCGTGGGAAGGATTTTGCAAAAAATACCGTCGCGGTCATTGGAGATTCCACCTTTATTCATTCCGGCATTACCGGATTGATTGAGATTGTATACAACAAGGGTATCAATACCGTATTAGTCTTGGATAATTCTATTACCGGCATGACCGGTCATCAACATAACCCCACTACTGGCAAAACCCTCCAAGGCGAGGCTACAGTTTCTGTAGATTTAGAGGCTTTAGGGCATGCAGTTGGTGTTCAAAGAATCTCAGTGGTTGATCCATTTGATCTGGAGGGGTTAGAAAGAACTGTCCAGACAGAGTTGGAGGCGGAAGAGCCCTCCTTGATCATTGTACAGCGTCCTTGCGCTCTTCTCAAAGATGTAAAATTCCCAGGTCCTATAAAGATCGATGTTGACAGTTGCAAAAAGTGTAAAGCCTGTCTGAAACTAGGCTGTAGTGCCATTTCGGTTCAGGGAGATCATCTTGAGATTGACCAAACCTTGTGTAATGGTTGCGGTCTTTGTCAACGGGTTTGCAAATTTGACGCGATTCATTAAAAGGGGGAAGATGCAATGAAGATATCGATTATGATTGTAGGTGTTGGAGGTCAAGGAACTTTGTTAGCCAGCAGAATTCTTGGTAACTTGGCTTTAGAGCAGGGGTACGATGTGAAAGTTTCTGAGGTTCATGGCATGTCCCAACGCGGCGGTTCTGTTGTAACTTATGTAAAATATGGGGATCGTGTAGATTCTCCCATTATCGATGAAGGCGGCGCAGATTTAATTCTGGCTTTTGAAGAATTGGAGGCGTATCGCTATTTGCCTTATTTGAAAAAAGGCGGTCGTTTGATTTGTAATGCCCAGAACATCGATCCCATGCCTGTTATCACTGGCGCGATGGAATATCCGGAAAAGATTATTGAAAAAATTAAGGAAAAGGAAATGGATGTTATTTCTGTTGATGCTTCAAAACTTGCCTTGGAAGCCGGAAATATCAAAACTGTCAATGTTGTATTGATTGGTTTGCTTTCTAAATCCATGGATATTCCGGTGGAAAAGTGGGAAAACGCATTGCGTCAAACAGTTCCCGAAAAGGCCCTTTCTGTCAACTTAAAAGCATTTCAACTTGGAAGAAATGTAGAGTAGACGATAAGGAGGAATTGTAATGTTGGTTAAACAAATTTCTGTTTTCATGGAGAATCGTCCTGGACGTTTAGCAGAAATTACAAAAATTCTTTCTGACAACAACATTGATATGCGTGCAATCAATATTGCAGACACTACAGATTTTGGGATTTTACGGATGATTGTAGACAATTTTGAAAAGGCAGAAGAGGTTTTAAGAGAAAATAATATGACCGTCAGCGTCACCGATGTTTTGACAGTTTCTATTGAGGACACGGTAGGCGCCTTCAGTAAAGTTATTGCCCTCTTAAAGGAAGAAAATATCAGCATTGAATACATCTATTCATTTATCGGCGAGAAATCTTCCAAAGCAATCATTGTGATTAAGACCAATGACGTTGAGACATCGTCTCAATTATTACAGAAAAATGGAATTAAGGTATTATCTACAGAAGCATTGGGTTATTTAAATTATGCAAATTAACAATTTTCAAAGTGATATTTTAAAAAAAGAATTTAAAATTCGTCCGGAGACTATTGCTCGGATGGAGGCGGCAGAAGAGGCTCTTGCACCGCACTTTCGTCGTGCAGAGGAAATTGCTGCAGCCAATCAACTGAAGGTCCTGAAGGCCTTCCAAAACAATCGGGTTTCTTATGTACATTTTGGAGAAACATCCGGTTATGAATATGATGATTTAGGCCGTGATACCTTGGATCGAATTTACGCAGAAATTTTTGGTGCAGAAGACGCATTGGTGCGACATCATATTGTTAGCGGAACCCAGGCCATCGCCAGTTGTTTATATGGGGTGCTCCGTCCCGGTGACACCATGGCCAGCGTTGCAGGAAGTCCCTATGATACCATGGAAGAAGTCATTGGATTACGTGGCGAACCGGATTGCGGCTCTTTAAAGGATTTTGGTGTTTCCTATTGTCAAGTTGATCTATTAGAAAACGGAAAGCCGGATTTGGATGGAATTCAAAAACTGGTTTCCGAAAAAAAGATCAAATTGGCCTTGATCCAACGTTCTCGTGGTTATGCATGGCGGAACTCCTTGACGGTAGCAGAAATCGGGGAAATTATTCGCTGTATTAAAGAAATTAATGACACTGTGATCTGTATGGTGGATAATTGCTACGGAGAATTTGTAGAAGTCCAAGAGCCTACCCAAGTAGGTGCAGATATTGTTGTGGGTTCTTTGATTAAAAATGCCGGCGGCAGTTTGGCCCTTAGCGGTGGCTATATTGCCGGCAGAGCGGATTTAATTGAAAAAATCTCTTATCGATTGACCGCGCCTGGATTGGGACGGCATACAGGCGCAAGCCTTGGTTTTAATCGAAACCTTTATCAGGGTTTGTTTATGGCCCCTCATATCGTTTCCCAAAGCATCAAAACCGCGATTTTCTGCGCAAAAATGTTTGCGGATATGGGATATGAGGTTTGCCCTGCTCCGGATGCGATTCGCAGCGATATTATTCAGGCTATTAAACTAAAATCCCCGGAGAATGTCATCCGTTTTTGCCAAGCCATCCAAAAAGGGTCACCGATTGATAGTTTTGTAACACCGGAGCCATGGGATATGCCCGGCTATGAAGATCCGGTTATTATGGCTGCCGGTGCCTTTGTGCAGGGGGCTTCCATTGAACTTTCTGCAGATGCGCCTATCTGTCCCCCTTATATTGCTTATGTGCAAGGCGGAGTCGTTTATGATGCGGCTAAATTAGGGGTTTTGCGTGCAGTAGACGCCATGAGCGAGGTGTAAAAATGTCAAAAATGTGCGTATTAGATGAGCAAAAAATCTGCAATGATTGCGGAGAATGCGATTACTGTGACTTAAATCCATTCCAAAAATGTACCAACTGTGGTCGGTGCATTGATATGGACAAAGAATATCTAGAAATTAAGATTGATGATGTTATTTTGCCCGGGAAAGAGAGAAGAAGTGAGAAAAAGTTTCTTTCCTAACAAAATACCCCTGTTTGCAAAATATTTGCAAACAGGGGTATTTTTATTCTGTTTTTGATTCCGCATCTTCCGGCGGTTTGATGTTGGCCAGGGGATTACTGCGTACGGCATTTCTCATCTGGTCATTATTGATATGGGTATAGATTTCTGTTGTAGATAATTGTTTGTGGCCCAGAATCTCCTGCAAAACACGAATGTCTACACCGGCTTGATGCATCAAAGTTGCGGCAGTGTGTCGCAGTTTATGGGTGGTATACTTATGGGGATCTAATCCTAATTTTTTTACATATTTTTCTACCATATATTGTACCGTTCTGCGATTAATTCGCTGATTTCGCTCCGATAGAAACAGCGCGTTTCTATCGCGCGCGGTTGGTGTCTGCTGGTTGCGAACGGGAAGATAAGCGTGGATGGCATCTAAACAGGCCTGATTGAGGTAAATGGTGCGCTCCTTGCCGCCTTTTCCAATTACTACCAATGTATCCCCGTGAATATCCGTTAAATTAATGCTAATCAATTCTGCTAATCGTAATCCGCAATTTAAAAATAAAGTAAAAATACAATAGTCTCTGATGGCATTGCGATTTTCTACAGAATTTAGCAAAGCAATACTGTCTTCCACAGTAAAATGTTTTGGTAAATGTTTTTGAGATTTCACAGATTCTAATTCTGCAGTTGGATTTTCATCAATTAAATTTGCTTTGCTATATAAGTATTTATAAAAGGATTTTAGGGATGCAACTTTACGCGCTCGGGATCTTGCAGAATTTCCGCGTACACGATTTAAATAATTCATGTATTCATACAGAACCTGAAGTGTTACACTCCGGAGCATTTCCAAATCCACATCGTCAATAACAATTTCTTGAAAATCAGTTTCGGCCGAAACTTTGTGAAAATAAATTTTTAAAAACCGATAAAAGGTTCGTAAATCATAAAAGTATTCATCAGCTGTTTTTTTGGATTTCCCCTGAATGCTCTCGATATAAATTAAAAAGGAAGCCAATGGCTCCGGTGCCCCATGATCCAAGGTTTTTGCGGTTCCTGCCATCGAATCCCTCTTTTCTTTTTCTCTTCCTCCCCATTGCACAAAATTTTTATTTTGTGCAATGTTGTGTCTTTTCTTTTAGTATATCTTCTTTTCTGTGACATTGCAAGAATTCTTGGATTACATTTTTCTTACAATTTCTTTTTTGCGAAAACTTCTCTTCCTTCAAAAATATTAAAACGATTTCCAAAGATGTTTTTTAGGGTTTCCAAAAATTTTGGATTTGCAATATTCTCTGCGCCATATAAGGAAATTTTTTCGGGCAACAATAAAATTAAAATAGTAATCAAACAATCATCCGGATCTGCATATTCATCTTTAAATTCTGATAGAAATCTGCTCAGGCATTGACGTGTAATATTCTGCATGGATTCATCGTAATATTGGTATTTTCCATCCTGTTGTGCTAAAACCAACAAGTGTCCGAATCGATACTCCTCTATTTCTATGAAGTAACGAAGTAAATCTAAAAATTCCAAATAATCCTGTTCGGAAAAATAGGCATCAAAACAATCCTCTACAACGTATTCTAATTGTTCGCAATATTCCTGGATGCCAAAAATGATAAATCCCTCTAAATTAAAATAATCTCCATCTGCCAGGATATCCAAAACTTTTTCTTGAAGAAGTTTTGCCATTTCTGTACGTTCTGCCTTTATCTTTTCGATTACAATTTTAAAAATACATTCTCTTTCCTCCTCGGTTAAGAGGTCGTATTGAAGAAAAATATTTTCAAGTTCTGAACGATAGAAATTTTGGTGCATCCACATGGAGAAAATCATAGAAAACGCAGAAAGATATTGACGTTTAATTTTTAAGACACTACCGCCCTCCGTATTTGTCTGAAATAGTACAGCTTGTTCAGGAAACCGTTCTCTGACGATATTCCAGAGTGTAGTCAGATCAGTTTTGGAATAAACGGTCACTAATTCCAAGCAATTCACCCTTCCATAACGCATTCCTCAAAGAAACGAGGGTTTATTTGATTATTTCACCAGTAATATGGCTTTATGGTAAGCATATTATACCTCCCAAATCATACAAAGGTTCTGTCGATAACGGTACCTCGATTATTTGCTCCTTATCCATGATATCCCGAATTTCTCTTGCATAACTACAGGAATTTAAATTTCCGTACCAAAATATGGAATTTTCTCCCTTTCCGCAACTTCCTCCTAAAAAACCATGCGGATATCCATTTATTGGAATTTCGCCTTTGGGTAATAAAATGCTTTTTATTGGGATGTTGTTGTCAATAATAGTATTATGTATACCAAGATCCTCCGTAAAAACAAGATGGTCTGTTATCGGGCAAAGATTACACTTGGTATATCCCTGGTTTACGTGGATAATTTTCTTTCCGCGGCGCCGATGAAGTTCCAAAAGTTTGGCATCGACACCACTTGTGTTACAAAACAAAAAATCTCCTACTCCTGCTGCATTATATGCACAATCGCCAGGATAGGTTCCGGAGAGTGGCGTGATTCCGGATAGTACCGTAATATGTTCCGGTATCACTTTTTGATAATAAGGAAAACATTCAGGGGCACAAAGGACAGTTTTAGCATCGATAGGATGAATCTGGAGGTCGGGATGGGTTGCAATGCCATCCGGAAGGTGCGGTAATCGTAAACTGGGAATGCAAACATTTGAAAAACGCTGCAAAGTTTGTTTCATAGTCTCCGATAAGTCTGGATTATAAATGAAAATCAATGCCTCTACCTCCTCTTGTCACATTTTTTTAATCTTAGAATATTTTAATATTGACAGGTGTGGGAAAAATTCCCCGCCTTTGGGATAAAATGCGGCTCCGCATCATGCGGAGCCGCCCCTTTTTGTATGATATTTGAATTTTGGTTCAAACTAGAACAAAGACTGATGATGGTACAGAAAATAGAAAGGGTGGAGCCTTGTGTCAACGATTCGTTGTACAGAACATCAATGTGTTTATCAGAAAGAGGGTATGTGTTTTCTCAATACTGTAACAATACAAGGGCCACGGCATCCTTCTTCTTCCTGTCTCTATTTCTGTGCTAAAACATATCATCCTGACAATCCTGCAAAAAGTGTAACGCAAAATCCGAAAAAATAGCAACTCCGTATTTTAAACATTCTTCATCAATATCAAAATATGGATTGTGAATAGGTGCAGTGATATCCTTAACTTCGTTGCGACAACCTAGTTTAAACATTGCTGACGGGACATTTTGAGAGAAATATGCAAAATCCTCACCTGCCATAGTCGGGCGTCCGCCCCAAATGCAATTTTCTTTACCGAGACATCTCTTTGCACTTTCCAGAAGTCCTTTTGCAATGGACGGATGATTGATAAGGGGCGGAAAAAGTTTAATGAATTCATAATCGTAGTCTGCTCCGTAAGCGGCACATGTGTGCTTGACAATGGCCTGGATGCGCTCCGACAATTGCTCGCGCATTTGGGTGGTAAACGCTCGTGCGGTTCCTTTGAGTTCTGCGGTATCGGGAATAATATTGGTGGCATGTCCCGCCGAAACAGAACCGATGGTAACAACCGCTTCTTCAAAAGGATCCGTGCTACGACTGACTACGGTTTGTAATTGACAGATAATTTGTGCTGCAATCACAATGGGATCAATGGCAAGATGCGGTTCTGCACCATGGCCTCCTTTCCCTTTTATCCGAATTAAAAAGTCATCCGGAGATGCATACATAGGCCCTTCCTTCACACGTATGGTACCTGTATTTAAATCTGAATCCATATGAAGCGCAATACAAGCATCCACCTTTGGATTTTCCAAAGCACCTTCCTGGATCATAGGTTCCGCACCCCCGGTGGTTTCCTCGCCGGGCTGGAAGACAAATTTTATTGTTCCGGACCATTGATCACGGATTTTAAAAAGCAGAGAACAAGTATTTAACAATATTGCCATATGGGCGTCGTGCCCGCACGCGTGCATAATCCCCGGATTTTTTGATTGATATGGACTTTCTCGTTTTTCGATAAGTTCCAAGGCATCCATGTCTGCCCGAATCAAAAGACATTTCCCGGGTTTTTCTCCCTGCAATTGGGCTATAACTCCGGTTCCGGCAATGCCTTTTTGGTAGGGAATGTTTAGTTCGCTAAGCCGTGCACAGATATATTCCATGGTTTTTGTTTCTTGAAAGGATAATTCCGGATTTTGGTGAAACCATCTTCTATCCTTGACCAACTGTTCCTGAAATTCTTCGGCTAATGCTAAAATATGATCTTTCATGCATTTCCTCCTTTATCAAAGTATTCAATAATACTTTTGGCCGCACTACGTCCTACAACACTAGATAGTTCGTCAAAATCGGCTTGCTGAATCCGTTGGAGTGTAATGAACGTTTTGAGCAATGCCGCACGCTTGGCGGGGCCGATACCGGGAATATCTTCTATAGCGGAGTGCAGAGCACTTTTTACTTGGTTTTTATGGAAACCGGCTATGGCAAATCGGTGGACTTCGTCCTGCATACAGGTAAGAAATCGAAAAAGCGTGCCGTCTTTATCCAAAGAAAACTCGCCGTTTTCGTCAGTTATTCCGCGAGTGCGATGTTTAGCATCCTTAACCAATCCGAAAACCGGTATATCTTCTCCCAAGGTTTCTATTAGTAACTTTATGGCAGATACATGGCCCTTCCCGCCGTCAAGCAAAATCAAATCCGGAAGGGGGAGAAATTTTGCCTTGGATGGATCCAGTGTACCGTCGGCAATGGCATCTTCTTCCTTGTAGGCTCGTTGAAATCTGCGATAGAGAACTTCTCGCATGCTCTCATAGTCATTAGAACCCTCCACCGTTTTGATGCGAAACCTACGATAATCCTTCCGAGAAGCCTTAGCGTTTTTATAAACCACACAGGCTCCAACGCTCTGGGCACCGGAAATATTGGAAATATCATAACATTCCATCCGAAAAGGTGGAACAGAGAGGTTTAAAAGTCGGGTAAGTTGGGCCAAAATGTCATTTTGATGCAACTGTTCCCGATCCCGCTGGAATCGGTATTTTTGTAAGGATTCTTCTGCGTTTTTGTTGACCATGGCAACCATAGAGGCTTTTTCGCCACGTTTTGGGTGCATCAAGGAAATTTTATGGCCGGTTTTTTGCGTTAACCAAGCCTGTATTCCTTCCATATCCTCAAATTCTTCCGGTAGCAAAATCTCTCGTGGAATAATGGTCGCATTAAAGTAGTATTCCTTCATAAAGCCCGAGAGAAGTTCTGCTTTTGAAGTATCATCCCGTGCAAAAACAAAATGCTCTGCACCGGAAATTTTCCCATCTCGCATATAAAAAATCTGGATACAACTTTCTTGTTCGTCCTGATAGATACCGATGATATCCCGATTATTTTCTTTTGT
>JAZRPL010000057.1:0-1128 GCA_045649245.1 Ructibacterium sp. | reverse complement strand
CTTGCCATCATTTCGGCTTTGATTTCATCCCGCAGGGTTTCGGCTTCCGCCTTGGCTTCTTCGATCAGTTCTTCCAGTTCCCGCAGGGCTTCGATCTTGGATGTGATTTCGATAGTAGACATAGTGTTGATCTCCTTTGATGTATTGTTTGATGTTTGCCGTCTTTCCGTGCTGCCTTAGCCACTCTACCAATTTCGCAAGGCGGATTGTTTGGGCTTCGTCAACTTTTCCGCTCTCATTTACGAGAATATTGTACCATAAAAGGTACACGATGTCTATTAGCAAATGTACCAAAGATGGTACACAGTATTTGTATACTTTTCGGTACATATTCCACTTGACTTATGGCTTGAATTAGTGTATACTTTATGGTACAAAGGAGGAGTGGCTATGCCTGTATCGTATGCGAAACTATTTGAGCGGATGGAACAGCGGGGTTTGAAAAAGGTAGACCTCCGCAAGACTTACAAGATCAATCCCAAGACGGTTGACAGCCTCGTAAACAACAGGAGCGTGACCGTTGACACCATCATACAACTTTGTGAAATTCTTGATTGTCAGCCCGGTGATTTGTTGGAGTATGTGCGGGAGGGCGTTCAGTAAAACAACTGCTTTCGTGGACATCCGGGGTGGCATCCAAAAGGCGGCAAAATCGCCCGAAAACACGCCAAAAGTGTCAGCGAAAATCAGACCGCCCTTTTGCGGACGGGGGGCGGTATTACGGGAAGCCAAAAACCGCACACCCCTATCCCGTTTTTGCGTGGTCTACTCTCCGTCTAAATGATGTTTTCATTCCAAAAGACGGTTTGTGCGGCTGTCTGCGGTAGGACATAAAAAAGCCCGTCCCACGGTGGGGACGGGAGGTTATGAAAATAGCGGGAGGTGTTGAGCCTCCCGCTGTTAGTTTATTCCCAAAATCTTTCGGTGTGATACTGCGGCTTGCTGTCAAAGATGCTTTCCAAAGCATAGAACAATTCAGGGTATTTCGCATCCCATTCTTCACCGTAATAATACATAAAACGGATGCGGTGGAGGATATACATAAAGATCAGCATTTCTTTGTCGGCCTCCCCATCCACTTCAAAGGGCGGATCGATCAGCTCCACAATATAATCCATATACTCCTAC
>JAZRPL010000056.1:0-1272 GCA_045649245.1 Ructibacterium sp. | reverse complement strand
TCATCTTTTAGCCATGTGAATTCATCAAGCCATCCATTAGCCCGTGCTTTGCTGTATGCGGTCCCGTTATTGTCGTGAAACTCTCCTCTGCTTTTGTATTTCTTTGCCTCATCTGTCACCCTGCTCTTTGTCCAATAATTTATGGGCTTTTGTTTGGATTCAAACCAAGTGTAATCATCTAGCCATCCATGATTCAACGCGGCTTGATAAACTCCAACATTCCCTCTTGCGAGTGCCACTCTGGATTCAAAATTTTTAGCAATCTTATAGCAGTCATCGTATGTATATGGGGCGTGCTGTTTTATATTGAACCATGTATAATCTTTTATCCAACCATTTGACCTCGCTTTCCCATAAGCACTTCCATTCCCTTTTTGAAAATCTGAGGAGCAATTATACAACTTAGCGATTTCATAAACTTCATCATATGTATATGGAGTATGCTGTTTCCTAATGAACCAATCATAATCTTTTAGCCATTTGTTCTTTCTTGCAGTGTTATATGCACTTCCATTTAGATGGCGCATTTCAGAAGCGCATGAGCATTGCTTTGCAATCTCATAGCACTTGTCATAAGTATAGATTAGTTTAGACATTATTTGAATTATAAAAACAGCCTTACGAGAATATGGTTATGTTTCCGTTTACAGAAAATACATATGTAAAGGTAGTAAATTCTGTATAAATGATTTATCGTTCTTTTGTCGAACCGCTGAATTCAATCCAATAATCGCAATTCTGATGGGTAGAGAGCCGTTTTTTAATGAAATAACAAGGCGCATCAGCGCCGCGTCATCCGCGTCAGCAAGATTTTCGCAGAAAATCGCAGCAGCGGGGACGCCCGACCCGACCATCAGGAGCGGTCGGTATGCCCCTGAAAGGGGCTGTCAGCGCAGCTGACTGGGGTTAAGAAGCAGGTACACGAAAAAAGGACTTAGCGTCTGCTAAGTCCTTTTGCGTGTACCCGGAGCCGGGGATGAAAATGGAAATCTGCGGGAAATTGGTGAATTTGAATTTATGTGTGTAAAGTATTGATATATAATAATATAATAGGGCATATCCACTCCTTTGGTATTCGTTGGATTTCATCAAATTTCGGAGATGTGGTGCAAATTTTGGAAATTTGCACCACCGTTTTTATATTTGCACCACGGACTTTTGAATAGAAAGATATGGCTACAGTTACGGCATTCATAAGGGTTTCGACCAAGAAGACGAAGGAAGCAAATGTGAGGTTCCGTTTGAGGGATGGTAGGGCAGTGCAGCTGCTGT
>JAZRPL010000055.1:0-12333 GCA_045649245.1 Ructibacterium sp. | reverse complement strand
GAGCTTTCAAAAAGGCTGAGAGGGAATTGTGCATTCCGACCCGTGAACCTGATACGGATAATGCCGGCGTAGGAAAATATTAAAAATTGCAATTTTTCGGAGATTATCATGTATTGGCAATCTCTTTTTTTATACCTCATTCCAAATCATAAGTTCGGTATTCAGTTCATTTTATACGAAGGAGTGTTTTTATGAAAAAACAAAAAAACTAACAATCAGTGCTATGCTTACGGCTTTGGCATTTGTGCTGATTATGGTGTTGCTTTTACCGTTTTGGGACTTGCCTGCTTTTTTACGAGGTTAATGGGTAATAAGCCCTGGGCCATACCCTTAAGCGGTACAATTGTTACAGGTATACGGTATGCAATGCATATACTTTCAGGCCTTCTAATCTGGGGTGCGTTTGCAGACACCAACTGTATTCCTCTTTACGCCCTTATTTATAACGGTTCCTATATGGTGCCGGAAATGATCATAACAACCGTTTCTTTGGCGCTTTTGACACCAAAACTGATCAAAAATTAGATACATAAAAAAGAACATCCCCTTGGATGTTCTTTTTTATGGTGCGAGTATTCATAACGTATCAAATTAAAATCACAAAAAGTTGGTAGCGACAGTAAGTCGTCATGAGGGCGTTTGCAACCGAACCGACGAACCGAGCGTGACTTTTTGTGAAAGAGGAGAAGCAAGGAAGCGGGCGGATGACTTTTTTGCATAAAAAAGTCGAAGCAAAGCGAACTTTGCTTCGACGTGGTCGGAGTGACTGGATTCGAACCAGCGGCCACCTGAACCCCATTCAGGTACTCTACCAAACTGAGCCACACCCCGTTACACCGAAAGATAGTATACAACATTTCTTCAAAAAAAGCAAGGGTTTTTTTAAAAAAACTTCAAAAAACCTTGCTTTTTCGCATCTTCTCCCCTAGAAATGGGAAAAGTTGTATGATTTTACCTTGACTTTACTTTCATAAATATATATAATGTTTTTTGTGAAGATATCGAAAAAACACATCCTTTGGCACAAAGTAAAATCCAACTCCACCGTTATTTCCAAAATATACGAAGTGGATTAAATCTCTTTGTTCCGTTCACATACTGAAGGAGGAATTATTTTGAAACGCAAGACAAAAATCATCTGCACCTTAGGTCCTTCCACAGACGATCCTGCCGTACTACGAGATTTAATGCTCAGCGGAATGAATACGGCGCGTCTGAATTTTTCTCACGGCAGTTATGAGGAACACCGCCGACGGATTCAGGCCGTTAAAGAACTGCGGGAAGAATTAGGACTTCCCATCGCCTTGCTCTTAGATACCAAAGGCCCCGAAATCCGTACGGGAAATTTCGAAAACGGAAAAGTCATTCTCGAAAAGGGACAAACCTTTACTTTAACACCGGATCAAATAGAAGGCACCAACGAGAGAACCCATATTACCTATCCCGCACTTTTCCGGGATGTAGAAAAGGGTTCTCGGATTCTCATTGACGATGGTTTAATCGAAATGTCCGTTACACAGATTCAGGGACATGATGTTGTTTGCGAGGTCTTAAACGGCGGGCCTATCAGCAATCATAAAAGCGTTAATGTCCCGGACGTGAATCTAACCATGGACTATATGAGCCAAAAAGATATTGACGATATCTGTTTTGGTATTGAACAAGGTGTAGACTACATTGCGGCTTCCTTTGTACGAAGTGCCTTTGACGTGCTGGAAATCAAACGAATTTTAGAACAAAACGGCGGCGAGAACATTCAGATTATTGCCAAAATCGAAAATAGACAGGGCGTAAATAATGCAGAGCACATCATTAAAGTCTGCGAGGGAATCATGATTGCCCGTGGTGATATGGGTGTAGAAATTCCCTTTGAGGAACTGCCTGCAATCCAAAAAGAACTGATTGAAAAATGCTATCGTTCCGGACGTCGTGTCATTACAGCAACACAGATGCTTGAGTCCATGACCCATAACCCCCGCCCTACCCGTGCAGAAACCTCCGACGTGGCCAACGCAGTATATGACGGCACCTCGGCAGTCATGCTCTCCGGCGAAACTGCGGTAGGGGAATATCCGGTTCGGGCTCTGCAAACCATGGCACAGATTTGTACCAAGGCCGAGGAAGACATTAACTATGTCAAACGCTTTGAAGGCCGGCATCTCGATGGCAAGATGGATGTTACCAACGCCATCAGCCACTCGGCGTGTACCACCGCTCACGATCTGGAAGCCGCCGCCATCATCACGGTAAGCAAATCCGGCTTTACCCCGCGGGTACTTTCCAGTTTTCGTCCAAGTTGCCCCATCATTGCCGGATGCATGAACGAACAAGTCTATCGGCAATTGGCCCTCTCTTGGGGTGTTACGCCTATCCGAACCGAAATGAAAAAGACTTCGGATGCACTGTTTGAACACGTGGTAGAACAGGCCCAAAAACAAACCAATTTGATCGAAAAGGGAGATATTGTTGTCATTACCGGCGGTACCCCTGTTGGCATCAGCGGCACCACCAATGTTTTAAAGGTACAGTTGGTAGGCGATGTGCTCCTTAGCGGCACCGGAAGTTCCGGCAAGGTTGTCTGCGCCAAGGTTTGTGTTGCCCAAAACACTGCCGAGGCCCTGAAGAATTTTAAAGACGGAGACATTCTTGTTATTCCGGAAACCAGCAATGACATTATTGGTCTGCTTAGGAAGGCATCTGCCATTATTACCGAAAAACCCGGTATGTCCTCCCACGCTGCTGTTGTAGGAATGACCCTTGATATTCCGGTCATCTGCGGCGCAACCGGTGCGACACAAATTTTGAAAAACGGAACTACCATTACCATTGATGGTGTACGAGGCAAAGTATACGGCGGTGTTGCTAAAATACTTTGATGTTTTTCAAAAAAACAGAAAGAGGTTTTTCTATGTTTAGAACCAAACTCCAAGTTCGCTACTGCGAAACAGACCGGATGGGGGTTGTCCATCATTCTCGATATTTCCCTTGGTTTGAAGTGGGAAGAACCGAGTTTTTCAAAACCTCCGGTATGTCCTATGCCGAAATAGAACGCCAAGGGGTTCTTCTTCCCTTGGTCGATTGCCACTGCAAATTCATCCACGGTGCCGTCTATGGAGACGAGGTATGGATTACCGTTTCTCTGGATCGCTTGGGAGTAGCAAAATGCACCTTTTCCTACCAAGTTTTGCGGTGCTCGGACGGATTACTGCTGGCAACCGGCTATACCACCCACGGTTTTACCACCCCGTCCTTTCAGCCATTAAATATAAAGAAAACCCATCCCGAAATTTACTCTATTCTGGAAAATTTGCGAGGTGACCAGCCATGATACCAAATCTCCTTACAACAGCCCGATTGCTTCTCATTCCTTTGTTTGCCTATTTGGTATTGGGTGCGAAAAATCTGCCTGCGGCAGCGTCCGTCTTTGTACTGTCCGGCATTACCGATATAGTAGACGGCTATATCGCCCGTCATTTTCAGATGATTACAAACTTCGGCAAGATCTATGATCCCTTTGTGGATAAACTGATGCAAATAACCGCCATTGTATCTCTTGGCTTTGCAGACATCATACCTTTTTGGTTAATTCTGGTCGTTCTTTGCAAGGAAGTTGCCATGATTGTCACGGGAGGAATTTTGTATCTCAAGAAAATTGTAGTTTATTCCCATTGGTACGGGAAAGTTACAACCGTCATCCTCTATACCGTTGTAGTTGTGATGATTCTTTGGCAGGATATTCCGACGATTTGGTCTGGCGGACTTTTGGCCATACTCATTGCTGCTATGGTTTTTTCAGCAGGGGCCTATTTGATTGACATCATTTCACACTATGACGAAAAACGAATTTCTAAATAAACGATTGTGAGTAAACTTTTATGGCACAAGAAAAAAACATATATACATCTTTATCTCATGGCAAAAATTCAAACTATTTATTAATCTTGCAAGGTATTTTAGTCGGTATTACCGCAGGTCTTGTGGTTTCCCTCTATCGTTTTCTACTTAGCCACGCAGAATCCTTTGCTCATTTCTTTTATGGTTCTGCCAAGTCACGACCGATTCTAATTCTACCGATTTTCTTGGTTCTTATTTTTGCAGGGCTTTTGGTAGGCTTTTTAACCAACCGACAACCTTTACTCAAGGGCAGCGGTATTCCCCAAGCGGAAGGCCGGCTTCTTGGGTTTTTCCATTTTTCTTGGTGGAAAATAGTGCTTGGCAAAATCTTAGGCGGGGTCATCTGCATCGGTGCCGGTCTCTCTCTTGGCCGGGAAGGTCCTTCCATTCAAATCGGCTCTGCCGTGGGAGAAGGCGTTTCCAAGGGCTTAAAACGAAACGAAATGGAAACCCGCCATCTTCTAACCTGCGGTGCCAGTGCTGGTCTGGCGGCGGCTTTTAATGCTCCTCTTGCCGGCGTCCTCTTTTCTCTGGAAGAAATGCACAAGAATTTTTCTGTTGGGGTTCTGCTTTCCTGTCTGGCTTCCTCCATTACTGCCGATATTGTCAGCAAGTTATTTTGGGGAATGGGCCCTGTCTTTGGTAGTCATGCACTAACCCCTCTGCCCCTGCAATACTACTATCTCCTTCCCTTTTTGGGAGTGCTTATGGGGTTTGCCGGATGGTTCTTTAATAAAATGACCTTGCTAACCCAACGCGGTTACCAAAAGGTTCCTTTTATCAAGCCTCCTTTTGTGATGATAATCCCCTTTCTCGCCGCCGGTATTGCCGGATTGTTTCTGCCGGAGATTATGGGCGGTGGCCACGGAATTATCTCCGCATTTTTGGAAGAAAAATCCGCTTTTTCCTATGCATTGCTTTTGCTTGTGGCGAAATTTTCCTTTACCATGATTTGCTTTGGAAGCGGTGCCCCCGGCGGCATCTTCTTCCCGCTTTTGGTCCTCGGCACACTTCTCGGCGGGTTGTTTGCCTCTCCGGCTATAGCATTTCTGGGGATTGAAGAACAATACTATATCAATTTTTTACTTCTTGGCATGGTGGGTATGTTTACCGGTGTCGTACGGGCACCCATAACCGGCATCATTCTGGTTGTAGAAATGTCCGGCTCTTTTACCCAGATGCTCTCCCTATCCTTGGTTGCAATTTTCGCCCATCTGACAGCGGATTTTATGGGTTCTAAGCCGATTTATGAATCTTTGCTTCATAATATGAAAAAATCTCCACCAGAACCTAAAACTGATGCAGAATGCGTTTTATTAACCTTTTCGGTAGAAGCAGGCAGTCCTGCAGATCAACGAAGTATCAAAGAACTCCATTGTCCCGGCAGTTGCCTTCCTGTCACCGTACTCCGTGGCGGAGATGAAATCTTCCCAAGCAGTGATCTCTGCTTGCAAACCGGCGACTATATTAGTTTTCTTTGTCCGAGAAAATCAGAAATCTCTTGTCGCGAAGAATTGAACGGGTGCTTTTTAAAATAAACTGATAAATATCTCCGTATATACTATGCACCCCAAAAGTTAGATACTTTTGGGGTGCATAGTATTTTTTATTATTTTTCTTTTGCTGCCATTTTTGTATAATCCACCACTAACCGCGCAGCATCATCCAGACTAACCTTAGAGGTATCAATGGCCAGGTTATAATGGTTCACATTCCCCCACACCTGATTGGTGTAGAAATTATAAAAGGAACTGCGCCGTTTGTCGGTTTTAGCCACACGCTTTTCCGCCTCTTTTTCCGAAATTTGATGGAGTTCCATAATCCGCCGAATACGCCATGCAGGCTCCGCATGGATAAAAACATGCACCACCTTTGGCTGTTCCCGCAGAATGTAATCCGAGCAACGTCCAACAATGACACAAGGCCCTTCTTCAGCCAGATCCCGAATGACCTGAGACTGTATTCTAAAGAGTCCATCGGAACTAAGCATATCTCCATACCGATAATAAGACCCGTTGGCAGACTGGATTCCCATAGCCAGCGAATACAAAAAACTATTGGTGGGTTTTTCTTCCATTCCATCAAACAAGTGCTCTGAAAGCCCGCTTTCCTTGGCTGCCAAAGCAATTAATTCCCTATCATAAAACCCAATCTGCAATTCTTCTGCCACTTTTCTGGCAACCTCTCGGCCACCGGAACCAAACTGACGGGCGATTGTAATAATTGTATGTTCTGCCACATGAATCCCTCCTGTCATAATATAAAACTTTTAGATAAAATATGATCATTCCATTAGTTTTTTCAGCGTCTCTCCACACGCAATATATTCCGTTGCTATTTTCTTAATTTCCTCCTGCCCATAGTTATATTGGTCATAAATCCCAACCGTCTGCATCCCTATCTCATCCGCGGTTTGAATGGCAATATGCGAATCTTCAAACACACATGTTTCTTCTTTAGATGTCCCAAGATACTCCAATGCTTTTAGGTAGACATCCGGCTCTTCCTTTCCCTTTCCTACTTCAGCACAAGAGAAAACTTCAGCAAAATACTTTTCAACACCACAATGCTTCATAGCAATATTGACTAATTTTTTATCTGTTGCCGATGCAATACACATCTTGATTCCCTTTTCATGGCAATACTTTAGAAAATCCAACACACCGCCTTTTAACTGCACCTCATTTTCATAAAAATTGATCATAAGGTTGTTGGCTATTTCAAATAATTCATCCCCGCTTTCCCCCATGGGATACTGGGAATATAAGTAATGCATAGCATCCTTTAATGTCATGGTTCGCACTGCTTTATTGGCCGCATCAGAGGGGCAAAATTTTTCACCATGCAAAAATCTCTCTCCAAAATGATCCCACATAAGATTCCATAGCATCAAAGAATCTACTAGGGTTCCGTCCATATCAAATATTGCGCCCTTGATTTTACCTAGCATAGTTAAGTCCTCCAATGATTAAAATAGTATAATTAAAAATTGAGAAACCAGCACAACGGAGATAAGGGCAATAGGATATGTAGCCGCATATGCCGCCGCCACATCTTCTGTTCCCGCCACCTGAATCAGAGTTCCCAGCGCAGGCGTGGAAGTCATCCCACCGCAAATGGAACCTAAAGTATTTAAAAGATTAAGTTTCAGCACATATCTTGCAAAAACGTAACCGAGTATCATAGGCAGTATGGTCATAAGTGCCCCGTAGAGGAAATAAATCGGCTGGAAGTTTTCTACAAATTTTGCACCGCCGGCAATTCCCGCACCTATCAGGAAAAGCATAAGTCCAAATTCTCTAAAAACTTTAAGGGTTGCCTGCGCAGGCATAATGCTTATCTTGCCCACCTTACCAAAGTGACCAAGAATCAACGCCATTAAAAGACATCCGCCCGTTGTGGTCAAAGAAAAAGTAGTTCCGGAAAGTCCTTGTGCTGAAAGGGGAATTTTAATCATTCCCACAATAACCCCCAAAATCGCCGCCACGGAAAATGCACAGATTCCAAACGGATCAAGTTCCAAAAGGTTGGATGGTGCACTTTTTTTCTCCTCGCCTTCGGCAACCGATAGTTTTTCTCTTTCTTTCTTCATATCTGCTTTTACGATTTTGGGAACAAGCTGAACAAACAAAACAACACCGATTACGCCAAATATGTATGCGATTCCGTTGCCGACTGCAACGATATCTTCATACATTTCGCCAACCGTTGCCTTTGCCGCCGAGAAGGCAGGTGTCGAGGTAAGTGCCCCCGATAATAGGCCTGCCACCATGGCAGTAAATTTCTCGGTATCACTTTCTCCAAAGGCTCTGCCAAGCAGGATGCATAATACTGCCGAAATCCCGCCTGCCACAATAATAATAACCCCAAGTAAAATATAAGACTTAAAGTTTTTCTTCATATTACTAAAAAATTTAGGACCTGCAATATAGCCAACGGATGTCACAAATAGTATAAGTCCTATATTTTCAATTACTTTCAGTGCATCTTTTGTAAAATCGCCCAGTTGGCTTTGAAGATTACCGTAAAAAATACAGCCAAAAAGCAATGCAACAAGAAACACACCAGCAGTACCCAAAGATACACCCTTGATGGTAATTCTTCCAAGCAAATAACCGCCGGCAGAGATAACAAATATGGAAAAAATAAGAAACGTAATTCCCATAACAGGTACAACTCCACCAAATAAATTCATTTTAAAGACCTCTTTCCTCTTTATGATTATAAATTATAGACGCATTTGGGTTAGGACCAAAAAACTATTTGTTAACACAATTACATTATTATACATATTTCTCTACTTTTAGCAAACATCCTCTCCGTCTTATAGGAATTATTAATTGGCAATTTTCTCGATTTTTTCAAGTTTTTCTCTGATTTTTATACTTTGTGGACAGTTCCTCTCACACTTACCGCATTTCATGCACGCTGTTATTTTTTCACGGTATGGCATAAAATGTTCCTTGGTTTCAGCACGGGATATTTTTGCTCCCATAAACCTGTTATAAATAGAAAACAATTGAGATATCGGAATGTTTAAAGAACAAACTTCTGCACAATAATTACACTTTGTGCACGGAAGTTGCTTTTCCTTTCTTATGATTTGGCGTACCGTGTCAAAAATTTTCATTTCTTTTCCATCGATTGGCGTAAAATTCTTAAATGTTTTTATATTATCGTTTATCATTTCCATATTGCCCATTCCTGATAGAACCATACAAACTTCAGGATAAGTTGCCACATAGCGAAGGGCCTGGGAGGCTTGACTTCCATCCCCTAATTCCTTAAGAACTTCTGATGCCTCCTCCGACAAATTGGAAAGAATTCCACCTTTAACCGGCTCCATGACAATAACTTTTTTGCCATGCTTTACGGCAACATCATAACACTCTTTACTCTGCACGGTAGGGTCATCATAATCCAGATAGTTAAATTGCAGTTGTACTACTTCCATATAGGGTTGTTCTGTAAGTATCAGATCCAGGAAATCTGCCGTATCATGGAAAGACATTCCTATATGCTTTATCTTTCCTTGTTCTTTCAGTTTTTTTACAATTTCAAAGGTATTACATTTTTTATGTTTTGCATATCCCTCACGATTAAGACAATGGAAAAGGTAAAAATCAAAATACTCTACACCGCAAAGGGCAAGTTGCTTTTCAAAAAGGCCAACAACGTCTTCCTCCTTCTCAAAATTCCAGTAAGAGAGTTTGTCTGTAAGAACGAAATCTTCCCTCGGGTATCTCGCCGAAAGACAGTCGCGAATTGCCGTTTCGCTCATACCGTCAAGATAACAGTGGGCGGTGTCAAAATAATTAAATCCCGCCTCCATAAAGGCATCTATCATATTGCTAAAGTGGACTTTATCAACCTCTTTATCAATCATGGGCAGACGCATACACCCAAACCCAAGTTTTCCCTTAACCTTATCAAGAAACATATTACTCTCCTTTCTCCATAGTTTCACTATGATTACATGGCAAAAACCTATCTTTTAATCTGATGATGACAGGAATAAGGACAAGTTGCACTATAATTCCCGGAAGAGAATCTATAATTCCGCCTGCTATAAATGCCTGAAAGGTAAATGTTTTCCCTGACACGCCAAGCAAAACCGCTTTGGTAATCCCCCAGGATATACGCCCGCAAATCATCGAGATAACAAGACAGCAGTATAACCACCATATCTGCTTTTTTTGAAAAGAAAAGTACAAAAATCCAATAATAAAACCATATGTAGCAAGTTCGACCGACATCCAGACAGCATTAGGATACACTGGCGGCATCCCAACGGTTACTGCTCTAAGCAGCGGCAAGATAGCCCCTGTGGCAAATCCGTATCTTGCACCGCAGATAAGTCCGCAAAGCATAACCGGAATATGCATTGGAAGAAGCGTATCCCCTATTTCTTTCATTTGACCGGTAAGAAATGGTAACACGATACCAAGTGCCAAAAACACAGCTGAAATTATTGTTTTTTTAGTATGTAACTTATCCACAATCTGTCCTCTATCCTTTCTCTACCGATAGAATTTTCTAGAAAATATGACGCTATGTCAAATTAGGAACAAAAAATTTATAAATTTTGTATCCAATATAGAAAAACTCTTCTCTCAATAAAAACGGAATTTTTGTTTTCCAAGATTGATATTTACTACTTGCCGTTGGAGATGAAACAGCATTTATACCATAATCTTTTGCAATGAACATCCCACGCTTCATATGCAACGGATCGCTTACAACAAGAGAAGTGCTTAATCCTTTTTCTTTCATAATTTCTTTTGCATATTTAATATTTTCCTGTGTGATTTTTGATTGTTCCTCCATAAAAATCACATCTTCCGGCACACCTCTTGACAGCGCATATTGTTTTGCATAATACGCATCCGAAAATTCTGCACCGTCTGCTTTACCACCTGTTACAATGATATAATCGGCATAATCATTCTGATACAGCCATATCCCATGATTAATTCTTTCCCTATAAACAGCTGAAACACCATTCCTATCAGTTGCTGCACCTAAAATTATAGCAACATCACTTTTTCGTTTTTCATCTACTTCGCCATAGTTGTATATTGTAAAAGCATTTACAAAAAAATATGTTAAGATAACAATAAACAGCACAACAACTATAACTGGTTTTTTACATCTTCTCATTTTCTACCTCTTATGTATTTAACACATTATGCATTATAAGGGATATAAGGTTTAGATGCAACCAATAAAAGACTCCCTTGCCTAAAGGGAGGCTTTTGGCTTCGACACCTTTATAATCCCGCCTCAAAACTGGAACAAAAAATTTATAATTTCAGCATCCAACGCAACCCGTTATCAACACTGAAATTATAACATAAATTGCCCAAATAGTCAATTTGAGAATGGAGCATTCCGGGCATTGCCTATTATTTAATTTTTGACTTTTTTGTTTCTAAATCGTCTAACAAGTGAAAGCTTTCACAAAGGCGAAAGGAGAACTTACTTTGCACGAACTGTTCGAGCAGAAATATCAAGAATATGAAAAGTCTTTGTTCTAAGATAAAAAATAGCCTATCACTTTGAAAAGTGATAGGCTATTTTTTGTTATTGATTAAAGTTTGTTAATATCTGCTTCTGTTATGAGTTTAAACCCTGCATTTGTAAGTGCTGATTCTGCAACCTCGTTGTTTTCAACTCTTAAAACAACATAAGCATGCTTTTCTGTGCGAGCCATAAAAGCATAGAGATATTCCACGTTGATGTCTGCTTTATCAAGCAAATCAAGGGCGGCTGTAAGTTTGCCGGGCTCGTCACCGATTTTAACACCTACAACATCAACTACCTTAATGAGATAGCCCTGTTCTTCAAGCACTTTTTCTGCCGCTTTCTCGTCATTTACAATAAGACGAAGAATGCCAAAGTCTTCTGTTTCCGCAATAGAGAGCGCTCTCATATTAATATTATTTTTGGCAAGTATATCTGTGACTGCTACGATTGTACCTTTTCTGTTCTGAACAAATACGGTTAACTGTTTAATCGCCATTTTTACATTCCTCCCAAATTAGATTAACTTACGCTTATCAATGACACGAACTGCTTTGCCTTCACTTCTTGCAATAGTTTTTGGTGCTACAAGATGTACTGCCGGATTGATACCGAGCATTGTCTTCATAGCATTTGCAAGAGTTTTTTCCATTTGAAGCACATCGCGCACTTTATCCGTGAACTGTTCGGGAGACATTTCTACATTGACCTCGAAGGTATCCGTGTTGTTTGCTCTGTCAACAACAATCTGATAGTTCGGCTGATAGCCTTCGCTTAAGAGAACAGTTTCAATCTGGCTTGGGAACACATTTACCCCTCTGACAATGAGCATATCGTCAGTTCTCCCCATAGGCTTTGCCATTTTGACAAGGGTTCTTCCGCAAGAACATTTCTTTCTTGAAAGAACACAAATATCCCTTGTTCTGTATCGGAGTAACGGAAATGCTTCTTTATCTAACGATGTGAATACAAGTTCACCTTTTTCGCCTTCAGGAAGAACCTCGCCTGTGTCGGGATCAATAATCTCTGCAAGGAAGTGGTCTTCATTGATGTGCATACCCGTCTGTTCGCTGCACTCGAAGGAAACTCCGGGGCCGGTTGTTTCGGTAAGGCCATATATATCATAAGCCTTAATACCAAGTGTTTCTTCAATACCTCTTCGCATTTCTTCTGTCCATGGTTCTGCACCGAAGATACCTGCTTTCAGCGGAATATCTTCAGGTTTATACCCCTGTTCCTTCAAGGTTTCACCGATATATGCCGCATAAGAAGGCGTACAGCAAAGGATTGTTGCGCCAAGGTCTGTCATAAACTGAATCTGACGCTCGGTGTTTCCTGATGACATTGGAAGCGTAAGACATCCAACCTTGTGTGAACCACCGTTGAGTCCTGCCCCCCCTGTGAAAAGCCCATAGC
>JAZRPL010000054.1:0-1595 GCA_045649245.1 Ructibacterium sp. | reverse complement strand
GTACTGTGACATAAACTATTCTACTTGCGAAACTTAAATAAAATCTTTACAAATGGGATATGCCCGAATCCCTCTCTTCTCCCTTCTGCCTCCGTTCGGGCATAGTTGTGGCTTATTTCTGATTCCTATGTGATTCCGCTTCCCAATAAGAGTCACATAAGAGTCACATCGGACTCACATCGGACTCACTACGGACTCATAACAAAGGCAGAATGGCGTTGGTTTGGTTTATTTGCGTCTCCTTAACGAAGTTTAACACCCACCACTCACCCCCTTCGGGAATTTGGCGCTATATTTACGGCGGTGTTCCTGCGGGAACATTTTTTACAAATTGATATTTTCTAACTTAAAAAACAATCACAGAGATGAGTGAATTAAAGTATTTGCAGAGACTGCTGTTTCTGCTCGCAATGGCGTTTTCGCTGAGTTTTGCCTGTGTGGCCTGTGGCGACGATGAGGAAGAAGAACTGTTTGACGACCCGAACCAAGAGCAGACCGACAACGGTGGCGGTGGCAGTCAGGACGGAGGGACCGCCCCCACGGACAGCATCGTGCCTCCTGCAGAGGAGCCCTCACTGCCCACCGATTCTATCCCCTATACTGATGACCCCTCACTGCCCACTGACAGCATTGCGGGTGGGGAGGATGAACCGATGATTCCTGCCGATTCGATATTGGTTATAGGAGGTCACGAGGCCGTTGACCTCGGCCTTTCCGTAAAGTGGGCCACCTGCAACGTGGGTGCCTCTTCTCCCGAGGAATATGGTGACTATTTTGCTTGGGGCGAGACCACGACCAAGTCAAGTTATACAGAAAGTAACAGTACCACCTACGGCCTTTACACATCCGAATTGCAGTCCCGTGGCATCATTGGTTCCGATGGCAACCTTACTGCCGCTTACGATGCTGCCACAGCCAATTGGGGCAGCAAGTGGCGTATGCCTACCTTGGATGAGATAAAGGAACTTAAAGAAGAGTGTACTTGGGAATGGACTACTCAAAACGGTGTGAAAGGCAGAAAGGTTACCGGCCCCAACGGTAATTCAATCTTCCTTCCTGCCGCTGGCGGCCGGTACGGTTCAGACCTCGGCAATGCGGGTTCCTACGGCTTCTATTGGTCTGCTGCGCCCCGCAGCGATAGCTACGACGCGTACTACCTCATCTTCAATTCGGGCTATTACGGCTGGCTCTACGACGATCGTGGCGACGGCCTCTCGGTGCGCCCTGTCCCAGACTAAGAAGCGACCTTGTGTCGCGCATCCGATTATTTGATGATTTGATTATTTTCCCTGTGTCCGTCATTAAGATGAGGAGTCTTGGTGGCGGGCGCAGGGAAAAACTTTTCAAAACCCACGCGCAGCGGGTAGAAAAATATCTTCCTTATTGGAGTCCGGCAAAGGGCTATAGCATTTTGCCTTATCGTGTCTTAAGGGTCTAAAAGAGCCGGACGGATGAGAAATCTACAGAAACAGTTTTACCGGGTCAGTAATATATTTAAGTTTCGCAAGTAAAATAGTTTATGTCACAGTACTTTGTAATAGCATCACTGACGGTCTCTTGTCACCCTGAGCGTAGTCGAAGGGTCTCAGCGTATA
>JAZRPL010000053.1:0-17227 GCA_045649245.1 Ructibacterium sp. | reverse complement strand
AGATCTTCCATTCCTTTCCCATTCCATATTTCTCTTTTGCATACATGCGAATTCAGTTTCATTCGTGAATTTTTTATATGATTTTGTCAAGTTAGGAGCAAAAACACAGACTGTTAATAAACAGTATTTTTAAATACTTTCTAAAAACAATCTTAACTTATGTGCAATAACTGCATTTCCTTTGTCATTGGGGTGGAGACCATCCGGGATATATTCTTCTTGGATCTCTTTGATTTCAGGTTGTAAACCACTCATAGCAAACAGATCCAAAACCGGAAGAGAATAAAACTCCGCAACCTCTCTAATAATATTGGTATATGCTTTTAAATTCCCATAATCTCCGGGCATCTTGATGTCCGGAATTTCCAATTCATTGATTCTATGTAACGGCGTCATTATAACAATGGGTTTACCCAAATACTTTCGTATAAGACCACTAAACAGATAGTGACAAGCGCCATAAAACGTATCCGGCGTTCTATCATCAAAACTCCCAAGAGGTGCGTCCCCATGACCATAGTCATTGGTCCCGCCAAACACGACAACCACATCTGCGTCATCATCCATTTTTTCAAATCTTTCGCAAAAAGAATTAATATCTACATAGTCATCTTTCGGTCTCTTTTCAGTTCCCTTTTGTATTGCAAATCTTGTTGCGCTTATTCCATAGTTTCTTGCCTGCGCCAATCCAGCTTCTCTTTTTAAAACCGCATGGTATACAGTATCTTCACTGCTTGCACCAACCCCTTGTGTAATACTGTCCCCTAAAAAATTAATTCTAAGTCCTTTCAATTCCATATCAACAAATCCCTTTCAAAACGATATTGCATCATCGCTTTTGCCATCATCTGCATTGGACTCGTGCCGAGTCAGGAGAACAGTGCATAAGCAGAGAGGTATCTCCGTAGTTCTTTATTTTTACACTCTTTTCCCCTAGTCGTATAGCCAACTTATAAAACTGCTGTTTATATAAACCTTTCCGTTACATACATAAGGTTTGGCTTCCGCTCGGCCAGTATGTGTCGCATCGAAATGTCCGCTTATATACGGAAATGTTATTTTTGTTTCTTTTCCATCCAGCAAGACTTTATCAACACGCAGATAATCAATTTGACCTTCGCCTATAACTTCCGGTCTGTTTTCTGTTCTCTCATACCCAAACGACCTTGCCTCGCTTGTATCAATAGTCAATATGTTATTTTCAAATGAATATTTGATATTCAAAAAGTCGAAAGTTTCTGCAAGAGGAAGCATATCTGCATAATAATATTCATGTGCAAAAAAGCCTTTGACTATTTTTTCCTCTTCACCTGAAATAAGTTTGTATTCATACTGTCCACTTCGTGATTCAACTTGTTCAGATTCAGATGGTTGTCCGTCAGCCGTTCCAATTCCAATATCCGTTTCAAGATTATTGTAAACTTTTATTGTTCCTGATCTTAAATCAATTTCATAATTCGTAAACCATTCAAAGTTGTATCGATCCACATGCTTAAATGTAACCTTTTCAGCTCCCTTATCAATCACCAGGTTTTGCGGCGAACGATTTTGCATATGAATTTCATCTTTATAATCAATATATCTTCCGTCATCATAAGCCTGCACAAGGCTATAGGCTGTCCACGACGTCCCCGCTACCGATATGTATACAAAAGAATAGTCGTCTGTATCAAACCGTTCTCTTGGTTCTCCCACAGAATGACGAGTAACGAAGTGTGAAATAATGTCCTCTCTGGTTTTATGTGGGTCGGGAGTATAAATTTTCTCGGCTTCTTTAACTTTTTCAGGATAATAATGAGTAAATGCAGTAAATTTATAATCCTTTGACGGCCTGCGAAAATAATATCCTATTATTTCACCTTCGGCCTTTATTGGCATTACAACTTCGATATTTGCATCTTCTGTTACATAGTCAGGAAAACTGAAATGTTCAGAGCCACCGCCACAATGCAATACTTCCACAAAAGTCGCCTCTGCTTCAGTCATATCTTCGTTTGCAGATATATGTATATTTTTATCTCCCGAAATACTAATACCCGCATTCTGATACAAAAATTCAAGACTTATTGTGCGATTTGTTTCGTTCCAGATATACTTTCCACCGATATGTGAAAACTCTCTGTCATAACCCAGCTCTTCTATTGCCACAGCAGTTTTTCCGCCTATATTGTAAGTAGGAACAGTAACATCATAAATAGATGTTTTAATATCCGTTTCGTATATATTTCCTATAACTTTTCCGGGCACAGTTTTGTTTTGTTCTTTTCCTTCAACAAGGCATGATGGATTTAGGGAAAAGAATTTTAATGTACGGGAGGAATCATCATAGATATACTGGTGTGTATTTTTATTTAGCACATCCTCAATAACTACGGCGGTTTTACCTCCTATGTTATAGGATTGAACCTCAACACCATTGATATATGCACGGATGTCTGTTGCATAGATATGTCCAATAACATCTCCATTTTGGGCTAAAACGGTTGGCGACAGGGTACATATAATGATTATAATTAAAAATACAGATAAAAACTTTTTCATTTTATACGATCCTTTCAACATCCCCTCTTAAGACGCCCTTGTGTAAAGAGAGGTTTTTTCAAAGTCTTAGCATTCCTGACTTTAAAACACTTGGCTCTATTATCACACATTCCTAGAATTGGTGTGCAGTTTAGATGCTCCGTGTAGTTAGCACCTACCTACTATAATAATTCTTTTTCTTTTAAGGTTTCTTCGAGAGAAATTATTTTGTTTGAATATACTTTAATAAGATTATGTGGATTTCTGCATTTTTCCATACAATATATAAAATTATTTGTTTCCGTTCTCGCTTTAGAAAGCACCGCTTTAAAAACCATCCATTTATGATCAAATTTCAAAAAGAGCGTTGAACAAAGCAAGACCGCTGTAAAAACAGTGCAAACAAGATTTAATTCCGAATTATTATCCCCGCCAATTACTATTATACTAAACACCGCAAAAGCAACACTCCAAAAATTAAGAGCATAATATAAGCAGGAATACCACGTTGTTATTTGATTCCATCCATTGACTCTTTTCAAAGATAGCATAAGCATATTTATATGAGGATTTTTCGCATTGTTGGATTTAAAAAAAGAGAAAACTTTTTGTTTCACTCTCTGGACAAATGCAGGATCATAATTTTCAATACCCATTTTCAAACTCGCTTTTTTAATAATAAGCGCTATATTATAGTTTTGACCAATCGAAAATATAATGTATATTAAAACAAATAATAATGGTATGAAAATTATAATCCAAAAAGATATCCAATATCCATTTAAATTTAGATTTTTAAAGAGACCATCCATGCTTACTCACTTCCAATTTATCTTGCATCAATACATATGCCCTATAAAATTTTCTTTGAATGCATTTGCAAACTCATTATAACATACGAGCCCCGAAAATACAACCTTTGTACAAGAAATTTATCCCAGAGCATACTCCCTATCTTTCCTCTTTTTTGATCTCCTCCACATAGTTCTGGCATTAACTCCACCCAAACTATACCATGTTCCTCCCGGAAAAATTAGAAAAAAGAAAAACCCGTCATAATAGACGGGTTTCCGGCACACGATATTTACGCCTCTACAGAGATAACCTCTTTGCCTTTGTAGTTTCCGCAGGCTTTGCAAGCTCTGTGAGACAACTTCAACGCACCGCAACTGGGGCAAGCAACCATGCCCGGAATGCTGAGTTTCCAGTTTGCTCTTCTCTTATCACGTCTAGCCTTCGACGTTTTTCTCTTCGGAACTGCCATATTATTACACCTCTTTCCATGGTTACTAAAATATGTGGGAAAACCCCAAAACAAAGATAAACTTTGCATATTCTACCGTTTTATAAAAGTTGATCCAACACATCAAATCTTGGATCTGTTGACCGCTGGTCACAAGAACATTCGCCAAGGTTTTGATTCTTTCCGCAGATTGGGCAAAGGCCCTTACAATCCGCCCGACACAAAGCCTTACTGGACAGACTCATATAGATTCCGCTATAAGCCAACTGTGCCAAATCAATGGAACTTCCCTCGATAAAAAGAATATCGGGATCCTGGTTTCCTTCATCCAGCGTATCCACCTTTTTCAAGCGTTCCTGCACCGGAAAAACAAGTTCTTCCAAAAAAGGCTCCGCACAACGATCACAGATACGTTCCACAGAAACACGGCCTTCTAAAGTAAGATCCAGAGAACCGCCCACATTGACAATATTCCCTCGCAAGGTCACATCGCTTAAGATGCGAAAACCATCCTCAGGCTGCGCATCAAGCGCCAGCGAAACATCAACCGGCATCTGTTTTCCGTCGCAATTTAAAACGGGCAGCAGATTCCATTCCATCTATTTCTTCCTCTCTATCCAAAACAAACAGACGGCAATTATTATATCCAATTACCATCTTTTTGTCAAGCATTTTTTTATTTTTCTTGCAAAAATCAAAAAAATTCTTCCCTCATTTGGGATCTGCTATTATTTGGAGGCCAGATATGCATTGATCTTCTCGATCAGCTCGTCCGCATCTACGCCATGTACCTGACATGCCTGCTCAACACTTTCGCCGCTAGCCGACGGACACCCCAAACAATGCATCCCGATTCCAAAGAAAAAATCCGCTGTGCCGGGATCTAACTTTAATACATCCATGATAATCATATCTTTTGTTACTTTTTGCATCACAAACCGCCCCTTTACTTTCCATTTTCGATTTTGATATTAGTATATCGCAATTTTCAAAAAAAATCAAGGGTTTCCAGCGATTTTTTCTTCCTTTTTTGCATCCGTCGGCCTTATTTAAAAGGGCAAGTCGATATACTCGGAAACTAAAATATACAAAAGCAAATAAATCAAAATGGTATCCTCCTCCCGCTCCCCGCCAAGCAAGATCAAAATCAAGGCGACAAGGAGCAAATCCTCGGCAGAGAACAAACCGAGGATTTGTTTTGTTTCGGAATTGTAAAGAGAGGGTGGCAATAATCCCAATATTGCGTCGCCGGTCAATATGTTTTTTTTGCAGGCAGGTTTCTCCGGAGTTCTTTGTTTTGCCCGCTGGGCATTAAGCGGCACACTCCTTTGATTTTGACTCCTGTCCGTTTGCGGATACCTCACGGTATCCTTGTTGCGTTTTTGAGGTTCATGGGAGGGCTGATGCAATACAGGTGTTGCTTTTTGAGTTCCATGCCCCTGGGGCGGTTGCCGAAAATTCCCCGCTTCCCCCGCCGTGGGTTTTCCTTGCTTTGGAAGATGAGGATTAGGTTTTGGTGCGTAACGATGATACATATTTAGTCCTCCTGTACCTCCCGCATGATTTCTATCATGCCGGTAAACTTCAATAACTGCATGGCATGGTCTACCTTTTCTTGCCTTACAGGCTTTAGAAATGGGCGCAGCGCCAAAAGGAGTTGTGCTTGCTCATTGTTTTGCCGCCGATTCATGGCTGCCATGGCACGCTGTATTTTCATCATCATTTCCAGATTTTCCGGATCAATCCCCCCAGCACTCTCTCCGGGAACTCGTTCTTCAGGCGACTCGCCGCCGAACATCTCAAGGATATTTTCTAGCTGCCGCTGTCCATCCTCGCCGGACAGCATGGTCTTTAGCATATCCACCGCACCAGACAGATCCATTGGTTCTTCGGCCACGACTGCCACCTCCTTTTACAAGCAATTTCCTACTATCCCCTATTTCCCACGAACAATCTGATTAATCTTTTTCATAATTTCCGGATTATCCGCCAGTTGCTTTGCCAATGCCGGATTCTGTTGCAATTCCCTTTGCAGATCTTCCATGCTGAGATGATTTAATTTTTGATTCATAGTCCCCTTATCTGTGCTTTGAATGGCCTGCTGCACCTGTTTCATTTGCTGCGGCGTCAAAACCTTGCCCATTTGCGACATGGCATTAGATATCATTTGAGGATTCATATTTTTGATCATATCTTCTAAATTCATAGCAATGCTCCTTCCTTCTTTCTGCTATTTATACTCTATGCAATGGGGAGAAATTTCGTGACAAATATTTTCTTTTGTGCTATACTACCTAGAAGACATCTAATTAGAAAGGATCAAGTGCCATGAAAGCCGTTGTTATCAGTGACTCTCATAAAAATTTTAATAGTATCCTTCGAATCATGGATCGGGAACAAGACATCCATCTGCTGATTCACGCCGGAGACGTTCAACAGGATGTAGATGATATTCAAAGTGTATGGCCGGAAATTTCTTTGGAATACGTCCTTGGAAACAATGATTTTTTCTCTCCGGGCGTTCCCAACGAGCGTCTCTTTTCTTTCGGAGGAAAGAGAATATTTTTAACCCATGGCCACCTATATGGCGTCAAGCAATCTCTGGCACAGATTATTCAAAAAGCCAAAATCCTCGGTGCGGATATTTGTATTTTTGGACATACCCATCTTCCATATCTCCAAAAAATTCAGGATATTTGGGTCCTAAATCCCGGCACTTCCTCAAACAGTTATGCTACCATCGTGATAGAAAACAGAAAGATGCAACTGGAATTAAAGGACAACTAAATGATTGGTTTTTCATTGTCTCATAAAAAAGAAAGAGGGTTTACCATGTCAATGCAAAACAAGAAGCAAAAAATAGACATGCTCAACGCTCCATTTTTGAAAAAAATACTTCTTTTCGCAATTCCTCTTATGCTGACAGGTCTTTTGCAGATTGCCTACAATGCGGCTGATGTTATTGTGGTAGGCCGCTTTGCAGGCAGCGCATCCCTGGCAGCGGTAGGTTCTACCTCTCCCTTAATTAATCTGATTCTCAATCTGTTTATGGGCTTTGCGACGGGCTCCGGCGTTGTACTAGCCATTCTCCTTGGCGCAAGAGATCGTGCAGGTCAAAAACGATGTGTGCATTCCACCATGGCCTTTAGTGCTCTATGCGGCGTCTTTGTGGCAATCTTTGGTTTTCTGACTTCCCGATATTTCCTAAGCCTTATGGATACTCCAAAAGATGTCATCGACCTTTCCACCTTATATCTAAAAATTTATTTTCTCGGTGCTCCCGGTTCATTGATTTATAATTTCGGTGCGGCAATTCTCCGCGCCAACGGCGACACGAAGCGTCCCTTAATCATTCTTAGCATCAGCGGCATCATCAATGTCGTTCTAAATCTCATTTTGGTTATTGTCTTTCATCTGGATGTAGCAGGCGTTGCCATCGCCACCATCGCCGCACAATATATTTCGTCAATCATGGTTGTTCTTCAGTTGAGTAAACTAAGAAATTCTTGCCGTCTCTCCCTTCTGCATCTGCATTTCCACCCGGGAGAACTAAAACGAATTATCAAGATCGGTCTGCCTGCCGGATTGCAAGGCATGCTCTTTTCCTTATCCAATGTAATCATTCAATCTACCGTCAATTCCTTTGGAGCCATTGCCATGGCGGGCAGCAGCGCCTCCCAGAATGTCGATTCTGCGCTTTACATATGCAGTAATGCTTTTGCACAAGCCTCCATGACCTTTTCATCCCAAAATATCGGCGGCAAGCGCTATGAAAACTTAGGGCGTATTTTCTGGAGATGTGCCGGTCTGGCTGCCACAACCTCTATGATACTTGGTACTGTCAGTTTGATTTTCTCAACATCAATTCTTAGCCTGTTTTCTAAAGATGCAGCGGTAATCGCAGCGGGCAAAGAACGGGTTTATATCATTGCAACCACCCAGTTTATCAATGCCCTCATGGATGTTGCCGGCTGTCAATTACGTGGCATGGATCGTTCGCTGGAATCCATGTTCATTACCCTGATAGGATCCTGCGGCGTCCGTATTCTTTGGATTTATGCCGTCTTCCCGCAGATCCCCAGTCTCTTTGGCGTCTTTCTCTCCTATCCAATTTCCTGGTTCCTTACCTTCGCTGCACTCCTTCTCTGTTACCTCTATGCCTCTCGAAAACTAAAAAAGCAAACTGCCGGTTTTCAATCCAAACTTTCGGCAGAAGACAATTAAGGCTTTTCCCCTCGCCCCTCCCGTGAAATGTAAAAACGGATGTTGCATTGCGTTCAACATCCTTTTTTTATTTCCCTATCCAAAACTTGCGTGTGTATCCTAAAAATTCCTTTTTGTCAAGAAAAAAATCTTAGAATTATGTAAACACCTATGTAACAAACTTGTAACATAACAGATTTTTTATTCCTATTCCCTAAAAAGTTTTCCACCACGAACAACCCCGATTTTTCCTGTTATTCACAGAGTTATGCACATTTTCCACAGGGTTTTCTATGAAAAAAATGGAAAATGGCCAGTTTTCCACAGGTAACGATTTTATGCAGAAAACAGGACAACACTTCCTCTAAAATTGGTTTACAATAATTTTTTCAGGAAATATTTTCAGGAAAGCCTTGCATATTTTTTCCGGATATGCTATACTAAAACTCCATTTGATGACTATGGGTTATCGGCAATGATGGAAGAAATAAAAAGGGAGTGTAAGAACATGAAGCGATCTCTGGCCATCTTTCTTGTAGCTGGGTTGATTCTATCTTCTTCCGCTCCCTTTGCTTATGCCAATTATGCTGTACAGGACGAAACCTATGTACAAACTAGCGAAACCTACATCACCCGTGAGGAAGCGGTAGCCTCCTTTGTCAGGGCAATTGATATAGAACTCCCTCCGCTCACTAACACCGACATTCTTGGGCAGTTTTTGGATGCCGGAAAGATTACTGCTGCCTATACACGGGAGATTGCGGCCGCCACCTCTATGGGGATGGTATCCGGCTACGAAGACGGGACCTTTCGTCCCCAAGAAAAGATTACCCGGGTGGAAGCCTTGGTAATTCTTCATCGTATTTTAGCCAATCGCACCTTACCGCAGCAGTTTGACCTCTCTTTTGTTGATACACCTGACTGGGCCGAGGAAGAGATTGGACGGCTGGCCAGAGCCGGTATCGTAAAAGGCTATGGAAATGGTTATTTCGGGAGCGGCGATTTTCTTACCCGGGATCAGACCCTGCTCCTTGCAAATCGTGCGGCACGCATGATCGGTCCTACCGGAGATTACTACGAATACGCCAACCAAGAATGGCTCACGGAAACCGAGATTCCGGACGGACAGCCTGCCTGGTCCGATGTATACGCCATCAATCAGGAGAGAATGAAGGAAATCGGCGATATTATTTACGATCTCTATCGGCAAAAAAACAAGGGCACTGAATTCCCGAAAGGTAGCAGCGAACAAAAAATTGTAGATGTATTTACCGCAGGCGGAAATACTGTCTATCGGGATAAGATCGGTCTGGAACCGGCAAAGAAATATCTCTCCATGATTGACTCGGTCAAAGATATGAAGGGTTTACTCCAAACCATGGCAGAATTAGAATTGTGTGGGTTTCATGGTTTACTCCCTATTGCGATAAGTGTTGATGTAAAAAATTCTTCCAAATATATCCTCTCCTATTCTGAGTGTTATACCGGCATGAATGTGGATTTGGTGCAAAGCGACCAATCCAACACCGTAACCGCAGCCTACCAGACCTATTTAACTGAATTATATCAACTGTTTGGATTTAGCACTCCATCGGATCGGGCCGAAAAAGTAACCGCCCTATGCACCCGACTTTCTCAGGTTGCCATGCCGCTGGAAGAACATAACGAAATCGAAAAGAACTACCAACTCTTTAACAAAGACGCCCTAAAGAAAATATTTACCAATATGGACCTTTGGGCCTTTTTAAAGAAAATGGGATTTGCAGACGTTACTACCATGGTCGTATATGATCTGCCGCTGGCCAAAGAAGTCAATGCCGTTTTCCAAGGAGAAAATTTAGAACTTTTAAAAGATTATTTGCGTGCCAGCGTTATGGATGGTGCGGCAACTTCCTTAAATACAGACGCTTTTCTGATCTGGCGCAACTATCAGGACACCTTAAACGGCATCAAAAGTTATACAGAGCCGGCCGATTATGCCATCCAGTTTGTAGAGGAACTCCTAGGTTGGGATTTGGCTAAACTCTATACCGAGCGTTATGCCTCCCCAGAAATCAATGCCGCCGTCGAAGAACTTACTGCGGAAATTTTAGAAGCGTATCAAAATCGGATCAAAGCAAACACCTGGATGAGCCAAGAAAGTAAAAACGCCGCTTTGAAAAAGTTAGAACAGTTACAGATTCGGGTAGGATACCCTAAGGACATCGCCGCCTACCCCGATACCGGCTATACCATCCGCAGCATTCGGAACGGTGGAAACCTATTAGAATATCGAACAACCTATTGCAACCGTTATTTCGAAACCGGCGCGACTCTGCTAAAAGGGAAAGTTCCGGACAAAAACACTTGGACTATGCTCCCCCAGACCGTAAATGCCATGTACGAACCATCCAGCAACAGCATCACCATTCCAGCTGGGATTCTCCACGATCCGTTTTTTAATCTCAAAGCCACCAAAGAGCGAAATCTGGGAGGGATCGGTTCGGTCATTGCCCACGAAATCAGTCATGCTTTGGACGCCGTTGGTTCCCGCTTTGACGAAAACGGCAATCTAAATTCCTGGTGGAAAAAAGAAGATGCAGAAGCCTTTTCTAAGATTTGCAAACAAGTAGAAATCGCCTATAACTCTATTGAGATTCTCCCCGGAATCACCATCAACGGCAAGGCAACTTTAAGCGAAAACTTGGCAGACCTTGCGGGGATGGCCTGTATTTTGGACATTGCAGGCGAAGAAAATCCACGGTTGGAAGACCTGTTTTTGGGCTATGCATCCATCTGGCGGATACAAACAACCGAAAATTATACCCGAATGATGTTGCAAACCGATACTCATGCCCCGGATAAAACCCGGGTAAACCGGGTTTTATCGAACTTTGATATATTCGAAGATTTCTATGATATCCAAGTAGGCGACGGGATGTATCTGCCGAGGACTGAACGAATCCAGATTTGGAATCGCTAATAAAAAAATGACTGAAACCGAAATTCGGTTTCAGTCATTTTTTACTTAATCAATTCGCAAGCATTATCTACAAAAGCAGTCGCATCTTCTATGGGAAGTCCTTCCGTAAGCAGCGCACAATGATACAAAACAGTGGTCAATTTGGTTAACTTCTCCTTATCCTTTTCTGCTTGCTGCAAAGTTTCGAAAATAGGATGGTTGATGTTTACCTCCAAAACCCGCTGTGCTTTTACCACACCGCCCATGGGATTAGGCATAGCATTTAAGGTCTTCTCCATTTCCAGGGAAATCTCTCCTTCACTGCTCATGCAAACCGGATGGTTTTTCAGTTTGGCAGAAGCCTTTACCTGAAATACTTTTTCCCCAAGAATCTCTTTCATCGACTCCAAGAGTTCTTTATTCTTCTCCTTTGCCACTGCTTCTGCAGCCTTAGCAGTTTCATCCTCCAACCCAAGATCCGCCGCCGAAACGGACTTAAACTCCTTTTCCTGATACTCGCCTAATATCTTGATGGCAAACTCATCTACATCCTCGGTAAAATACAAAACTTCATAACCCTTTTCTTTAACGGCCTCCGTTTGAGGCATTTTGGAAATTTGTTCTACGGTTTCACCACAAGCATAGTAGATGCAGGATTGTTCCTCTTTCATACGTTCTACATATTCCTTTAGCGTAACCGGTTTATCCTGTGCCGAGGAATCAAACATGATCAAATCAACTAAGAACTCCTTTTCGGCACCATAGTTGTCATACAATCCAAACTTCAGTGGCCGTTTAAAGTTTTGATAAAATTTCTCGTAACCTTCCCGATCTTTTTCCTGCATCTTTAGCAATTCGCTCTTAATTTTCTTTTTCAAGTGGGCAGCAATGGTTTTTAGTTGCCGGTCATGTTGCAAAATCTCTCGGGAAATATTCAGAGATAAATCAGAAGAATCCACCAGGCCTCGTACAAACCCAAAATAATCCGGCAACAAATCCTCGCACTTCTCCATAATCAATACACCATTGGTATATAACTGCAAGCCTCGCTGGAACTCCTTGGTGTAATAATCATAAGGCGGTCGCGACGGAATAAACAACAACGCCTGATAACTAACCGTTCCGTCCGCACTGGTGTGAATCACCCGGCTTGGTGCTTCGAAGTCAAAAAACTTATCCTGATAAAAATGATTGTAATCCTCTGCCTTCAATTCCGCTTTATTTCTCCGCCAGAGGGGCACCATGCTATTGAGGATATCATCTTCTTGATATTCTTCAAATTCCGGCGGTGCATCCTCCCCCTTAACTTCCTCTTTAGGCTTTTTCTTGGTAACCAGCATTTTGATGGGATACTTGATGTAATCGGAATACTTCTTGATCAAATTCCGCAAGGTGTATTCCTGTAAAAACTCGTCATAGTTTTCCTCATCGGTATTTTGTTTGAGGTAAAGAACGATTTCTGTGCCGGTTTCTTCTTTTGTGCAGGGCTCGATATCATAACCATCTGCCCCCTGAGAAATCCAACAGTAACCTTGTTCTTCTCCAAATTTCCGACTCCTAACCATTACCTTGTCCGCTACCATAAAGGCCGCATAAAAACCTACACCAAATTGCCCGATGATATCTACGCCGTCCTTTTGTTCATTTTCCTGCTTAAAAGCAAGAGAGCCGCTTTTTGCAATGGTGCCCAGATTTTCCTCTAACTCTTCTTTGCTCATACCAATTCCTCGATCGGTAATGGTCAAGGTTCGGTTCTCCGCATCCGGCGTGACTCGGATATAAAAATTCTCCTGATCAAAAGAAATATTCTCATCCGTCAGCGCACGATAATACAACTTATCCAACGCATCACTCCCGTTGGAAATCAACTCACGCAAAAAAATCTCCTTATGCGTATAGATAGAATGGATCATCAAATCCAAGAGACGCTTAGATTCTGATTTAAACGCATATGCCGCCATATAGGTCGCCTCCATTTTGTTAGCACTCTCGCTTGTAGAGTGCCAATTTTTTATCTTTATTGTAACACCATTTCTAAATTTGTCAAGGGATTTCATGGCAAAAATGGATTTATTTTGAAAAATCGTTGCACTTTTCTCCCGCCTATGATATACTGAAAACATCTTATAGATAAGGAAGTATTGCCATGAATGTTTATGATTTTGATAAAACAATTTATGACGGAGACAGCACCCTGGACTTTATGCTCTGGTGCTTCCGCAAAAAGCCGTTCCTAGCCCTTTCTTGTTTACCGGGTGCTGCGGCCTTTGGCGGATATTTGCTGAAACTATGCAGCAAAACGTATTTTAAAGAAAAATTCTATCGGTTTCTCTTTCGGGTTCCCGATGCGGAGCAATGGGCGGAAGAGTTCTGGGAAGAACACATCGAAAATATCAAGGAATGGTATCTCCTTCGCCAACAGGAAGACGATGTCATTATCTCCGCCTCCCCGGCCTTTCTCCTGCGTCCTGCCTGCTATCGTTTGAAAATTTCCTATTTGCTGGCATCCAGGGTCGATAAGGATACAGGAATGTATTATGGCATCAACTGCCATGGAGAAGAAAAGGTCCGCCGTTTTAAAAAGGCTTTCCCGCAAGGTCAAATTAATGAGTTTTACTCCGATTCTCTCTCGGATGCACCTCTTGCCAACTTGGCCAAACGAGCCTATCTGGTTAAAGGGAATGACCTATTTCCCTGGAAAGATTAAACAAAGCCGGAGCATTCTACTCCGGCTTATTTTTCTTTATACATATCCAAGTAAACTTGGCAGCCACATAGATAACCATGGGATATAGGTTACCAGCATCAGAACCGCAAAAATTGCTCCAAAGAAAATAAGCAATCGGGGCAGCACGGATTCGATGGTAACACCGCCCACCTTAATCCCTACAAACAAGGTCGTCCCTACCGGCGGGGTAATACTGCCAATACAAAGATTAAAAATCAGCATAATTCCAAAATGAACCGAATTCATACCAAGCGCAGTACAAACCGGAAGAAAAATCGGTGTAAAAATTAGGCAAGCCGGGGTCATATCCATAAAAGTCCCTGCCAACAGGAGAATCAGGTTGATGAGCAAAAAGACAATATATCGATTTCCGGTTAAGGAAAGGAGACCTTCTGAAATTGCTGCCGGAATTCCGGTAAAAGCCATCACCCATGACATGATCGAAGAAACGCCAATCAAAAAAATGATAATGCCGGTCATGGTAGCACTCTCTCGAATGATACGGGGAAGATCCCGCCAAGAAATAGATTTATAAAAGAACAGGGACAAAATTAAACTATATACCACCGCTATGACTGAACCTTCTGTTGCTGTAAAGATACCACCGATAATTCCGCCAATTACAATAAGGATGAGCAGCAGACTGGGAATGGCCTGTGCCAGTGTTCGCAAAACTTCGCTGCCCGAGAATCGCACCTTGCTGATATATCCAAGTCGCTTTGCCATAAAGTAAATCACAACCATACAAGCAATCCCCCAAAGGATTCCCGGAATATATCCTGCCATAAATAAGGCTGCAACCGAGGTTCCGCCACTAACCAGAGAATAGGTAATCATGACGTTACTGGGAGGAATCAAAAGGCCTGTAGGTGCCGTAGCAATATTGGCAGCGGCAGAAAAATTAGGGTCATATCCTTCCTCTTTTTCAACAGGTCCAATGATAGACCCCATAGCCGAGGCGGCGGCAGTGCCCGATCCGGAGATTGCTCCAAAAAGCATATTGGCCACCACATTGGTTTGGGCCAAGGCTCCCGGAGTCTTTCCTGTGACCAATTTAGCCAGGTTGATTAGCCGAATTGCAATACCGCCTTTATTCATGATATTTCCCGCCAAAATAAAGAAGGGAATCGCAAGTAATGCAAATACGGAAATTCCGGAAAAAATCCGTTGTGCACCGGTAACAACTGCCACATCTAGTTGTAATACCGGCAAAATAGCACAAACCGACGAAACCCCCAATGCGATGGCAATGGGTGCGCCCAAAACTAATAGTACCACCAAAACCACAAAGATAATGAAACTACACAGAACCGCCAGGCTCAACGCTTCCCCTCCTCTCTGCCCGTCGCATTTTCTTAATTATCTCCAAAATATTCAGGAGATTATATAACACAATCGTTATACCGGACAAAGGCACTGCCAAATATACAATCCCCATAGGAATGCCAAGAGATGCTGTCATTTGGGACATGGTAAGCCTTACGATAAAGATCCCGCCGTAGACCATAACGACAGCCACAAAAATCATAATCAGCACTTCCATTCCTATCTCCAAGTAATGGCGCCACCGTTCCGGCAGCCGATCCACCAAAAAACCCATTCGCATATGCTCCCGCCGTCCAAACACATAGGCTGCCGCTAGTAAAGATAGCCAGGTAAAACTATACGTCAGCAAATCCTCCGACACCGTACTGGGACGATCGAAAAAATACCGTGTGGCAATTTGATAACTTCCTACCAAAATCATTGCCACAAACAATAACACACAGGTGTTACACATGATGCGATCCAAAACTTTTCGAATTTTTTCTATCCTCACTCTGGGGTTTCCTCCTCCTTTCTGCTTACCTGTTGGTTAATTTTTTGAAAGTGCTCATAAATGGGGATAATGGCCGGATTCTTTTCCATCATAGCCTGGTGCAAAGGCAGAACTTTTTCCCGAAACACATCCACATCTACCTCCAAAAAGGTAACACCCATTTCCTCCTTTGCAATCCGTCTTGCCGATTCCACTTGCTTCTGCCATTCTTTAAGTTCTACCTGTGTGGATAGAGCCGCCGCCTCTTTAAAAATCTGCAATTCCTCTGCACTGAGACTCTCTAAGAATTTTAGATTTCCCACCAACATATCCGGCACCATCTGGTGCATATTCAAAGAAAAGTATTTTGCAACTTCACCATGCTTATTGTTGACCAAAGCCAGTTCATTGTTTTCCGCACCATCAATAACCCCTTGTTGAATCGCTGTATAAACCTCTCCAAAACTCATAGGGGTAGCAGCAGCACCAAAACCTTGAACCATATTCACACTGGCCGGGGATTGCTGCACGCGGATTTTCAATCCCTTTAAATCCTCTGGGGTTTCAATGGGTGTTTTGGCATAAAAATTCCTAGTTCCCGCCGTATACCACGTCAAGACGCGAAACCCTGCATCATCGGTGGATTCATAAATTTGTTCCATAAATGCAGTATCCCCCATGGCTTCTAAATATGCCTCCTCGGATGCAAACAGATATGGCATAGAAAAAACTTCATACACTTGTGCAAACGTTTCCAAATTTGCCGTAGCAGATACCACAAAATCAATAGCCCCGGTCTGTGTTAACTCCATAGCCTTCTGGCTGGCTCCTAAAATTTCATTGGGGAAAATCCGGACATCATATCGATCTCCCAATCGTTCTTCTATATAATTTTGAAACGCTAACAAACCAATATGCTCCGGATGGGTCTCTGACTGACCATGGGAAATTCGAACAATTCGTTTCTGCTGACCTATTCCCGTTCCTCCACAACCAGTTAGACTAACCGCAGAAAGCAAAATAGCAAGCATCATAAAAATCAATTTTTTTCTTCCCATCTTCTTCCCTCCTTATCTCATTTAGTATACCAACTTTATCCGCTCCTAAACCTATTGAAAGGAATTTATTCCATCAAAAAAAGAGCCCGGTCATGGGGAGCACTCCCCAAAGTCAGGCTCTTTTCTCTTTTGATTTTTTACCGCACAAGCAAACTTTCGCCAGTCATCTCCTGTGGTTTTTCTAATCCCATTAAATCCAGCATAGTTGGTGCCAAATCTGCCAACCGTCCCGGCTTTAATTTCATCGTATTGTCTCCAACCAGCACCAGCGGCACTACATTGGTCGTATGCGCAGTAAAGGCTCCGCCGGTTGTATAATCTTCCATCTGATCTGCATTGCCGTGGTCGGCTGTAATCAGGGCAACGCCATTTGTTTTCAAAACGGCATCTACCACACGTCCGAGACAATCATCTACCGCTTCTACCGCCTTTACCGCTGCCGCAAAGTCACCGGTATGGCCTACCATGTCACAGTTTGCGAAGTTCAAAACCATCACATCATAGTCGCCACTTTCCAACCGTTTAATCGCCTCATCGGTTACTTCATAGGCGCTCATTTCCGGCTGCAAATCATAAGTGGCAACCTTGGGAGAGTTAATCAAGGCCCGATCCTCTCCGTCAGAAACGGCTTCTACGCCGCCATTAAAGAAAAAGGTTACATGGGCATATTTCTCTGTCTCTGCGATTCGCAACTGCCGCAATCCTTTTTTGCTAATATATTCCCCAAAGGTATTGG
>JAZRPL010000052.1:0-7489 GCA_045649245.1 Ructibacterium sp. | reverse complement strand
AATGAGGTATAAAAAAAGAGATTGCCAATACATGATAATCTCCGAAAAATTGCAATTTTTAATATTTTCCTACGCCGGCATTATCCGTATCAGGTTCACGGGTCGGAATGCACAATTCCCTCTCAGCCTTTTTGAAAGCTCCCCCAATATTCAGTTTTTCTTATTTTAGCATGGAAGTAAATCTTTGTCAAAAAGATAAATTCTATTCCTCTATTATGAATACGAAAACCCTGCAAAAAGACATCTTCGGATGTCTTTTCTCAGTTATATTAGGGATATTGTGCTTTCCAAAGTTTAAGGGCAAATATAAGAACCTGTCTTCGACAGACCTTGTTATTCAATTTGCTTATAGAATAGAAGCCAAAGGTTTCGATAATACTTTTTTTGCAAAAATAGCACTCCATCGTAGATGGAATATTTATAAATTAAATGCTCGTCTGTGGACACAGACGAGCATTTAATTTATGAGGCGATTGTTCCCTCTTCCAGCATATTCTCAATAAATATCCCATAGCCTCTGGTTGGATCATTTACGAACACATGGGTTACTGCGCCAACTAATTTCCCATTTTGGATGATCGGCGAGCCACTCATCCCTTGCACAATACCGCCGGTTTTATCTAAAAGTTGCCGGTCAGTCACTTTTAGAACCATGCCTTTGGGGTTTTCGGCGTCTTTGTTGATTTTTTGAATCTCTACCGAAAAGGTTTGGATGCTTCCCTCTTCGATGTTTGTCAAAATCTCTGCATCACCGGTTGTTACCTCGCTGCGTTCTGCCACCGGAATTGCTTCCATGACAGTTGAAAGGTTTGCGGAATCATCCAGTTTTCCCTTGAGCCCGACGTCGGTGTTGGAGGTTACCGTCCCCAATTTTTTGTTGGTTTCGGCAAAGATGCCAACCAGTTCTCCGGGCTTACCCTTGTCGCCTTTTTGAATCGAAACAATACTTGCGTCTAAAATTTCGCCGTCCTTCATGGAGATTGCTTGTCCTTCCGGAGTTTCTGAAATTCCGTGGCCAAGGGCGCCAAATTCCAGCGTTTCCGGGTTTAGATATGTGACAGTTCCTATCCCGGAGGCAGCGTCTTTAATCCAGACACCAAGGCGATAGTTGCCATCTGTACTGGAGAGTGCCGGCGTGACAGAATAGATTTTTTCGTCACTGCCTCGCTTTGCGGTAATGGTGAGTTGAGCACCGCCTTGCTCCGTTACAATCCGCTCTAAGTCCTTTGCGGAATCGACAGCCTCGCCGTTGATTTTTTCGATAATATCCCCGGCGTGCAGGCCTGCATCCTTTGCCGGTGCCGATCGTTTTCCGTCGTAACCTTCTACATCGGTGGTATCCACAATGGTTACCCCTTTCATGTCAAGGATTACGCCAACGGTTTGCCCAATCGGAACCAAACGCATTGTCTCTGCCAGACCTGTTATAGAGGTCATGACAAAGATAAGGAAGAAAAGACCAAGGGCGGCTTTTTTTCCTATCCTGTATTTTGTTTTCATACTACCCTCTCAGAGAGGATGGTTTCCTCTCTCAGTTAGTATAGGACGTATCTTCTGATTTTAGCCTGACAGTTTTTGAAAATGCGGGGGATTCCCTACTTTAAAACCTGTTTCTTCTATGTAGCGTAGAACCCATGCCGGCCCGCTTTGGGCCGGCATATTGAAGGAAGTCAAAATAACTAGTTGTTTTTGTTCTGGCTTCTGTCGTTATTTTGATTCTTTTCGTTTTTGTTCTGGTTGTTGTTCTGATTGTTGTTTTGGTTGTTGTTTTGATTCTTGTTCATTGTTTTTTCCTCCTAAACGGTTGGATTTTGTTCTCAAAAAGATTATTTCTATTTTCTTTGGTACGCCGTTATTTTGTGCTTTTTTCAAAAAATTATACAAATGTTGGCTACTTTTTTTTCTGCCTGAATAAAATAAGACAGGAGGTGTTTTAAATGCGATATAGCGAAAATGTAAAATCAGTGCAGGAAAAAAATGCAAATTTATTACAAATCCCTAAAAAAACTGACTCCATATCTAAGCAGGCGTCGGGAGAAAAGGAGTTTTCAGGAATTGTTGTGCCGCCTGGTTGTGATAATCCTATGCTTCATAATTGCGGGGAGGCGGTTTCTACCTATACACCGGCATCCTATAATATTAAAGACCTGACGCTTTGCCCGCCCCCTGCCATGCCCGGAAAGATCGGCCGAGTTTCCGCCCCGAAAAATGGTGGAGCGATGGCACAAAAAACCATGACAGAATATCTCAATCAGTTTCAGGGAGCGTATCTTTGCTTGGATTTATGGCTGGATTTACATAGAAAAATTAAAAAATGCGGTATCTTGCTGGAAGTGGGAAAGGATTTTCTGGTTTTGCGGGAAAATCGGGATAAAAAATTGACGGTTATCGATTTAAAGCCGGTGCGGTACATTCATATTTATTGTAAATAGAGGGGGAGAAACGCCTTTACTTTTTCTAGGAAATGTGCTATGCTGATACCAAGCAAAAGATGGTAGGTGATAGAATGAGACTTCCGGAAGAAATATCGGCGGTGCTGGGACGTTTTGAAGCCCACGGATTTTCTGCCTTTGTGGTTGGGGGTTGTGTGCGGGACAGCCTGCTTGGGCTTTCGCCCAAGGACTGGGATGTTTGTACTGCAGCGAAACCCGCCGAGGTACAGGCGTTGTTTTCGGAATGTCCGATTTATTTGACTGGCGAGAAACATGGGACCGTGACTCTCCTTTTTGGCGAAACAAAAATAGAGATTACGACTTTTCGGCAGGATGGAGCCTACCACGATTTTCGGCATCCGGATTCGGTTGCCTATACCCCTGATGTCAAAGAGGATTTGGCACGCAGGGATTTTACCATCAACGCCATGGCTTATTCTCCCAAAAGCGGACTTTTAGATTTTTTTGGCGGTAGAGAAGATCTCCGGCGGGGAATCCTATCCTGTGTCGGCGACCCTCGACTTCGGTTTAGCGAGGATGCTTTGCGTATTTTGCGGGCGTTGCGATTTGCTTCTGTTTATGGGTTTCAGATTGAGCGTCAAACGGCAGAGGCAATCCGTGGGTGTAAAGGCGGCCTGAAGGCAATTTCGGCAGAGCGTATCTGGAGCGAGATGGGCAAGACCTTAGAAGCACCGAGTTTTTCTCAAGTTTTGGCTGACTATCCCGATATTCTTGCTTTGATTTTTCCGGCAGCGGAGCAATTTTTCGCAAAACCGAAGAAAGAGTGGAGGAAGTTTATACAAGAAATCAGCCAATTGCCGCCGCAACGTTCTGTGCGTCTTTTAGGATTGTTATTTTGGTGTTGTGTGGTTTTTCCATCACTTTCTAAGGCAGAGTATCTGCAAATTTGCTATGAGGTGATGCGGTATTTAAAAGTTGATCGTAAGACTTTGCAGAGAGGGCTAAGACTGGCGGAAGGGCAGTATCTGCTTTTACCCCATTCTCTTGCCGAGACTCGAATCCTTGCCGGACGTTATGGTATGGAGGGGATGGAGGATTTCTTAGCCTGGAAGGCGGTAGAAAAGCGGGTACTGTCTTCTGATGAAGAGGTTGCCATTGCCATGAAATATTGGAAGGAAATTCAGGAAAAGAAGTTGTGTTGTACCATAGGTGAACTGGAGATTGATGGCCATGATATTAAGGCGGCGGGGATCAAAGACGGCGCAGAAATCGGACAAGCGTTGCGTCGTGCCTTAGCAGAGGTTGTTGCAGAGAGACTGCCCAATGAGAAAAACGCATTGATAAATTTTCTATTTCCTTAAATTCTGTATTGCTTTTTATTTTCGAATTCGTTATAATGAAAAGGTGAAAATCATAAAATAGGAGAATTTTCCAGAAGGATAAGGGAGAACCATGGAAAAGGGGAAGTTTATTGTATTAGAGGGCTTAGACGGCTGCGGAAAGAGCACCCAAATTCAGCGGCTGGCTAAAAACTTGGAAGAAAAGGGAGAAACGGTGGTTTTGACGGCCGAACCGACAGACTTTGAGACCGGAGGATATCTGCGCCGGATTCTGGCGGACAGTCAGGAGAAAAATATGTATTTGCAGGCGGCATTGTTTCTGGCCGACCGGCTGGAACATATTACCCATCCGGAGTTTGGCATCCGACAGCATTTGGAAAAAGGACGCACTGTCATTTGCGACCGTTATTATTATTCCTCCTTTGCTTATCAGGGAACGGCCAGTGATATGGATTGGGTTATGGAGATTAATTTGGGGTGTGAAGAGATGTTGACGCCGGATTTGTGTATTTTTTTGGATGTGAATCCGGAAACCTGCAAGGAACGAATCGATCTGGTAAGGGAAAAACCGGAGTTATATGAAAAAGATGTGACGCTGATGCAGGAAATTCGTCAAAACTTTTTAGACATCTTAGAAAAACTGCAGGATTCTCAAAAAATTGCGATCATTGATGCAAACAGGGGCCTGGAGCAAGTAGAAAAGGAGATTTTAGATCATGTACAAAAGACTTTTTACCTCTGAGTCGGTAACGGAAGGACATCCGGATAAGATTTCGGATTTGATTTCAGATGCGATTTTAGATGCGATTATAAAGGAAGACCCCTATGCCAGAGTTGCCTGTGAGGTAACGGTTACCACCGGTCTTGTTCTTGTAGTGGGAGAAATTAGCACCACCACCTATGTAGATATCAAACATTTGGTGCGAGAGACGGTGCGTGGCATCGGCTATGACCGAGCCAAGTATGGCTTTGATTGTGATACATGTGCGGTTCTTACCGCCATTGACGAACAATCCGGTGATATTGCCATGGGGGTGGATGATAACGGCACTGGAATTGGCGCTGGCGATCAGGGGATGATGTTTGGATTTGCCTGTGATGAAACCGAGGAGTATATGCCTCTGCCTATTTCCTTGGCACATAAACTGTGTATGCAGTTGACGCAGGTGCGGAAGGACGGTATTCTCCCGTATTTGCGGCCGGATGGAAAAGCACAGGTTACCGTAGAATATAACGAAGATGGCAGCATTAAGCGTGTGGATACGGTGGTGGTTTCTTCCCAGCATGATGATGTTGTGGATATTGATACCCTGCGGGAGGATATCAAGCAAAAGGTTATTTTGCCGGTTATTGATGCCGACCTTTTAGATGAGGATACCAAGTATTTTATCAATCCTACCGGACGGTTTGTCATTGGCGGACCGCAAGGGGATTCCGGGCACACGGGACGGAAAATTATTGTGGATACTTATGGCGGGTATGCCAGCCACGGCGGTGGTGCTTTTTCAGGGAAAGACCCCACCAAAGTAGACCGTAGTGCAGCCTATGCGGCACGTTATGTCGCGAAGAATATTGTTGCCGCAGGATTGGCCAAGGCGTGTGAGGTACAACTTGCCTACGCGATTGGTGTGTCTCAGCCGGTTTCTCTTCGGATTGATACGCGGGGGACCGGAATTGTGAGCGATAGCGAACTTGCCATGCGGGTTAGCAAGGTCTTTGATTTGAGCCCCGGTGGCATCATTGCCAAGCTGGAGTTGCGTCGGCCTATCTATCAGCAAACAGCAGCCTATGGCCACTTTGGACGCAATGAATTGGATCTTCCCTGGGAGCGGCTTGACAAGGTAGAAGATTTGAAAAAAGCATAAACATAAAGAAAGGAGCGGAAATCATCCGCTCCTCTCTGATTATAGCCGAAAGGAGGAGGGCAGATGTCCTATGACGGAATGGTAACCCATTGTGTTGCCGAAGAATTAAACCGCGTGCTTGGCGGTGGAAAAATCGACAAAGTTTTTCAGCCGGAGCGGGACGAAATGATTTTGCAAATCCGAACGAATAACGGAAGTCATCGGCTACTTCTTTCTGCCAACGCCTCCCACGCACGGGTGCATTTGACCTATGTTCCAAGGGAGAACCCTATGACGCCGCCTATGTTTTGTATGTTGATGCGCAAGCATTTGCAGGGGAATAAGATTTTGCGGATTGTTCAGCAGGGATTTGACCGTATCCTTCGTATCGATACAGAAGGCAGGAATGAACTGGGAGATTTGTGTGTCAAGTCGGTGATTGTGGAAATTATGGGACGGCACAGTAATATCATTTTGATAGATGAAACAAATCGGATTATGGATAGTGCAAAGCATGTAGACTTTACAGTCAGCGCAGTGCGGCAAGTGCTTCCCGGACTGATTTATGAAAGACCGCCGGCACAGAATAAATATGCGCCGGATGACTATTCGTTGTTGGATCTTATGTCGGCACTGGACAAGGCACCGGAAGATACGTTGCTGGATAAGTTTTTGCTCTCCGCCTTTACGGGGATGAGTCCGTTGCTATCCCGGGAAATCGTCTATCGTTTTAGCGGTAATGCCAAAATGATGCGGAGCGAAGTGGATACGGCTGCCTTTATTACGGCGGTTGACAGGTTTTTGAAAGAACTTTGCGCCGATGTCTATCAGCCAACGTTGGTTGTTTCAGAAAAGGAGCAAAAGCCGACTGCTTTTTCCTGTGTCCGGTTAACCCAATACGAAGATTGTGCGCTGCTTGAAGAATCGGACTCCATCAGCCGAATCATTGATGCCTATTATGAAAAGCGTGCCCAAAGGGAATATATGAATCAGCGAGCCGGCACATTGCTGAAACTGGTTCATAACAATATAGAACGTTGTGAGAAAAAGCGGGCATTGCATCAGGAAAATCTGGAAAAATCCAAGAATCGAGAAACCTATAAAATCTATGGTGACCTGATTACGGCCAATCTCTATCGACTGTCCGGAGGTGTTAAGGAATTAGAAACGGAAAACTATTTTTCGGAAACTCTGGAAACGGTGCGGATTCCGTTAAAAGAGGAATTATCCCCGGCACAGAATGCCCAGCGATATTATAAATTGTATACGAAGGCGAAAATGACCGAAAAATATGCAGTAGCGGAACTGAAGAAAGCCGAGGAAGAAGGCTATTATCTGGAATCCGTTCTGGCGTCATTAGAATATGCAGAATCTCCGGCGGAATTAAACGAAATCAAGAACGAATTGGCAGAGGAGGGGTATCTGCCCAAAACCAATTCCAAGCAGAAGAAGCAACAAAAAAAGGCAGAACCATTGCGATATCTGTCTTCTAATGGGTTTGAAATTTTAGTGGGAAGAAACAATAAGCAGAACGATGCACTTACCATTCGTATGGCGTACTCCACCGATTTGTGGTTTCATACCAAGATGATTCCCGGGTCTCATGTCATTGTTCGGACACAAGGCGGAAAAACGGTGCCGGATTCAACGATTTTAGAGGCGGCGCAACTGGCGGCCTATCATAGTAAAGCACAAAATTCCTCCAAGGTTCCGGTTGACTATACGCCTGTGAAAAATGTAAAAAAACCCCATGGTGCCAAGCCGGGCATGGTGATTTATGATCACTATCAAACGCTTTATGTAGAACCCGTTTCCTTGCAACAGGTACAGGACTTGGAACAAGGAAAATAAAAAAACCTCACAACCATGCAGTTGTGAGGTTTTTTGGTGACTCCTAGGGGATTCGAACCCC
>JAZRPL010000051.1:0-12193 GCA_045649245.1 Ructibacterium sp. | reverse complement strand
TTGCAGATCATGGTCATACGCTCCGAAACATCTGCCAGGATTTCTTCGAGTTTTGAATCCGTAACAACACCGGCATCCACAAGACCTTTACGGTATGTGATGATGGGATCAACCTCACGCCAAGCCTCGATTTCCTCCTTGGTACGATAAGCATTCTGATCGGAAGTTGAGTGTCCGGAGTAACGGTATGTAAGGGTATCCAAAAGAACAGGACCTTCCCCTGCACGAAGAATCTCCAATTTACGTTCCATCGCATCGATAACCGCCAAGGGATTAAATCCATCAATACGTTCCGCATGGAACTGGGTGGGGCTAATGCCTGAACCAATACGTGCAAGCATGTCATAACCCATAGTTTCACCCCGGGTTTGGTCGCCCATACCGTAGGAGTTGTTAAATACATTATACAAAATAGGCATTCCGCCCTTATGGCTTTCCCAGAGTGTATGGAATTGATCCATAGCAGCAAAATTCATTGCTTCCCAAACAGGACCGCGGGCCATAGAACCATCACCGGAGTTACATACTACGATACCCTGCTTACCGTTAATCTTTTTAAACAAGGCCGCACCTGTTGAAATAGCAGCAGATCCTCCCACAATGGCGTTGTTGGGATAAATACCGAAAGGCAGGAAAAACGCGTGCATAGAACCGCCCATACCTTTATGGAATCCTGTATCACGGGCAAAAATCTCAGAAAGTGTTCCATAAAGAATAAAGCGGATGGCAAGTTCCTTAACATCACTTACAGGACCGAGTTTTTCGGTTGCACGAAGTGCAGAACCGCCAAGAAAGCCTTCCATAATTGTCATCAGTTCCTGCTCGCTAAGTTTGTGAATACAAGACAATGCCTTTGCCAAAATCTCAGAGTGACTACGATGGGAACCAAAGGAGAAGTCATTCTGATCCAGCAAGTATGCCTGACCTACAGCAGCAGCCTCCTGGCCGATGGACAAATGCGCCGGACCTGGATATGTGGTTTCAATACCGTTATACAGTCCCTGCGTCTTAATCTGATTCAGCATAGATTCAAACTCACGCAAAACCGCAATATCACGGTAAATACGAACTAAATCATCATCACTAAAACGCTTGCGTTCTTCTGCAATGGTTTTATTATACACATTAACCGGGATTTCCTCAAAGGTAATTTTACCGGGAGCACGGGTCTCCACAGGATCAACAAATAAACTCTTAGGCATTTTCTAACTCCTCCTTAAATATGAAAAATAGCTTCACGTATAATTTCCGCAACAGTAGGATGCGGGAAAACAAGTTTTTGTAATCTGGTAGGTGTAAGTTCTGTATCTACCATCATAGTAGCAGTCATAATAATTTCTGATGCATAGGAACCTACCATATGGCAACCTACCAAACGGTTTCTTTCGGTATCTACAACCAATTTAACAAAACCCTTGCCCCCGTTGGTTTCAGCAAGATAACGTCCTGCATAAGACATAGGCAACTTTACTTCCTTTACCTGCATACCCCTTTTTTCTGCCTCTTCTTTGCTAAGACCTACACTTGCAACTTCAGGATCCGTATAGATGACCGAAGGAATGACGTCATAGCGCATTTCATCCGCTCTGCCCAGCATATGATTGACTGCAACCTCTGCCTCTCTGTAAGCAGTATGGGCAAGCATCAACTTGCCGTTGCAATCACCGATGGCATAGACGCCGGAAACATTGGTGCATAAATGACGATCTGTCACGATTGCCGCTCTATCCATGTTAAGTTGCAACGTTTCAATGCCAATTCCTGCAGTTGCGGGTTTACGGCCGGCGGAAAGCAAAACTTTATCACAAACAATTTCTTTCTTTTCGCCATTTTCTTCATAAATGACACTGCCACTTTTCACTTCAAGAACCTTACTGGAAAGTTTAAATACCATTCCTTTTTTCTCAAAAGCATCGGTAAGCACTTTACAGATTTCCGGATCGGTCGCACCTGCAATTTTGGGCATCATTTCGATAACAGTGACCGAAACACCTACGCTTGCAAAATAATAAGCCATTTCAAGACCTATTACGCCGCCGCCGATAACCACAAGGTTTTCCGGCAACTTTTTTTCATCCAAGACTTCACGGTTGGTAACCACAAATCCTGCTTCTAAGCCTTCTTTTAAGCCAGGTACGGGAGGAATTACAGTTTCGGAACCCGATGCAATCACCAAGCGTTTTCCTTCGTAGGAATTTCCTTCTGCCTCTACCAAAAAACCGTTTTCACCGCGGCCTTTCACTACAGCATCCGCAGAAATAACCGTAACCTTATTTCCTTTCATGGTAGCACCAACACCGGAAACCAGTGTTTTCACTACCTGATCCTTCCGCTCTACAACTTTAGCGTGGTCATAACTTACACCTGTAACAGTTACACCGAAGGCTTCACTTTCTTTTGCATGGCGATACATTTTGGAAGAATTCAAAAATGTTTTTGTGGGAATACAACCTTCATTAAGACAAGTGCCTCCCAAGGCTTTTTTCTCAAAAAGAGCAACCTTCATACCGCCCTGGGCTGCACGCTCTGCACACAAATATCCGCCGGGGCCTCCGCCAACAACTAATAAATCATATATTTCCATAAATATAAATCTCCTTATTTCGCCAAAAGTGTGGTAAAGTTTTCAAGGTTATTGCAAAGTTCTTTCTGGAACTTTGCAGCAGGCGTTCCGTCTATTGCACGGTGATCGTAGGTAAGGCTAAGACCCATAGCAGGATAAATTTCCAGGGAACCATCAGCGCCCTTTCGAACACGATCTACAGTGCCGCATACGCCAAGAATACCGGTCTGCGGCGGATTGATAACAGGAGTAAATGATTCAACACCGAGATTACCGAGATTGGAAACCGTAAAGGTACCGCCGGTAAGTTTGTCGGGGCTGATATTTCCCTCACGGCACTGCGCCGCAAGTTCCTTTACCGCCTTTGAAATTTCCAAAAGACTCATTTCATCAGCATGGAAAATGGTGGGAACCATCAAACCTCTCGGTGTATCTACTGCAACACCAAGGTTTACATGGTTAAATATGCGGATATTGTTATCGTCAAGCATATTCGCATTCAAGTCAGGGTGATTTCGCAATGTTCTTGAGACAGCATATAAAACAATATCACCAAGGGTAATGCCTGCACATTCTCCTTCCGATGCTTTAAGCAGTTTTCTGTATGCCAAAATTGCAGTAGCATCAAAGGAAGTGTTATGGGTAAGTTGCGCCATGGTAGATAGAGATGTGTGCATCGATTTACTAATTGCACGACGAATACCGCTAAACTTCACATCTTTGTATTCTTCTTCTGCAGTTGCAGCCGCAACTTCCGTCTGAACCGTTGCAGAGGCCTTTGCAGCGGGGTTATTCATTAATTCCCGAACATCCCGTTCAATGATTCTTCCATTAGGGCCGGTAGGAGTCGCCGAAGATGCATCTACGCCGGCACGTTCTGCCAGTTTTCTTGCTCGGGGCGAAATGGCCGATCTGTCCCCTGTTGCTGTCGTCGGTGCAGGAGCCACCACAGGTGCTGCTACCTCTTCTGCCTTTGCAGGTTCAGCCGCTTCCTCCTGAGGGTTACTGTCTGCAGGACGCAACGCCGTGCAATCCTCGCCGGGATTTCCCACAGCACACACATTTACCAGACAAGGAACTTCGTCGCCTTCCTGATAAAAAATTTCCAACAAAGTACCTTCTTCGGTGGATTCACATTCGAAACTTGCTTTATCTGTTTCATATGTAAATAAAATATCCCCAACCTTTACAGGGTCTCCAACCTTCTTTTCCCAAGTTCCGATAATACAACTTTCAACTGTAATACCGGCTTTGGGCATAATAACCGCATTCGCCAAAAGAAACACTCCTTATCCTTAAATTTGTTCTTTTTAACACTTTTAACATTAACACGATATATTATATCACATACCCACATCTTGTCAATCGTTTTTTGTATAAAAAATGTTGAAAAAAGCAGATCGTCTATAACAATATCGTTCCGGCTTTTTCCGCTGAGGCAACAAAGTCTGCCGGCATAGCACCATCGGTAATGATATAGTCAGCATCCTCAATCGCACCAAAGGTATACGGCATCAAGCGATCAAGTTTCTCTACGCCGCACATCATAACGCTCACACGCGCCTTGCGGATAATCATTTTTTTGATCAGCATATCCGCCTCTGTACCGCAGGTAAAGCCTGCGCTCTGCGAATATCCGGACACGCCGATAAAAGCAATATCAACATTAATTTTACCCAGCATTTCCAGCGTGTTTTGCCCTGAAACAGACATATTTTTACGGTTCATTGTTCCGCCGCAAACGGTCACTGTAGGATTGTGCAAGTGGCATAATTCCAAGGCAATACCCGGACTGGTAGTAACAACATTTAAGTTAATATCCGGTATATTTTTAGCAAGGAATAGGTTTGATGTTCCTGCATCTAAAAACACCGAACTATAAGGTTGCAACAAGGTAATAGCCTTTTTAACCATAGACAATTTGCCGCGAGTATTCTCCCCCATCCGCACTTCGAAATCAACATCATCCCTATACCGTGCAAATTTCACCATCCCGCGATGCTTTGTAATGACCCCCTGGCTTTCCAACACGTTTAAATCGCGATGAATCGTCATAAGGGACACTTCCGGAAAAAGTTGTTGAATCTCTTTAATTGTAGCAACATTTTTCTTCTCTACATATTCTTTAATACCGTTCTGTCTGATAAGATTCATGTTAATCCCCCTTATCATTTTTACTTTTATAACAATCTTAACACACTTTATAACACATGTCAAGAAAACAGTCTTGACTCTTTTTAAAAAATGTCTTAAAATAGCAGTAACTGTATTAGATAAAAGGTGAGAAAATGATTCGTAAACTACGGTATTACATTAGCAACGGACTTGACCCTTATAAAAATTTAGCAATAGAAAAACACTTGTTAGATTCCACCCCCGACGACTGCTGTACACTATACTTATGGCAAAACCAAAGCACCGTGGTTATCGGCAAGAACCAAAATCCTTGGACAGAATGCCGATGCTCTCTTTTAGAAAGTGAGGGAGGCAACCTTGCCCGTCGGCTTTCGGGTGGTGGGGCTGTTTTTCATGATATCGGAAACTTAAACTTTACTTTTTTGTGTGCGACGGAGCATTTCGATGTTTCCCGTCAAATGCAGGTCATTAAAACAGCGTGCAGTCTTGCCGGTATACAAGCAGAGGTTTCAGGCCGTAACGACATCTTGGCTGGCGGCAGAAAGTTTTCCGGCAATGCGTTTTATAATTCTAAGGGGAAATCCTATCATCACGGAACTTTGCTAATTCATGCCGACACAGAACGTATGCAAAGATATCTTACTCCACCGAAAGTAAAACTTGCGGCAAAAGGCGTAAAATCAGTAAAATCCAGAGTCGTTAATCTCTCGGAGATTTCTCCTGCTCTTACCTGTCAAGATATGATAGACTATATGGTTTCCGCCTTTGAAAAAGTATATGGATTACCCGCTGAAATTCTCAATACCATAGATACAAAAGAGGTTCAAGCACGAACCGAGGAATATCGTTGCTGGGGATATATCTATGGCAAAACCATTCCCTTTACTTTCTCATTAGATGAGCAGTTTCCCTGGGGGCATGTGCAACTGCTATTGGATATAAAAGAAGGCGTAATTTCTTCTGTGCAAATGTATACCGACGCTATGGATTGGAGTATACCCGATGCGGTCAAGGCGGCACTTGCTGGCTGTCGATTTGATATCCAAACTATGGGAGAGGCTCTAAGCCACGCCCTTGTGCAACCCTTTGCCGAGGATTTGATGCTTCTTTTAAAGAAACAGGAATTATAGTTAATAAAAGGCGATATTCTTTCGAATATCGCCTTTTTATGCGAATTATTAAGTAAGGGTTTTTAAAAGTCCTTCGCATCCGCTTTTTACATCATTCCAAGTTGTTTCAAAATCGCCAGTATACCATGGATCGGCAACATCTCCCGGTCGATTTGTATAATCCATTAAGAGGGATATTTTTTTATCAACATCCTCTCCTATAAGCCGAATAATATTTTTAATGTTATATTGATCCATCGCAATAATATAATCATAGTATTGATAATCTTCTTTTCTCATTTGGCAAGCAATTTTGCCGTCACAGGATATCCCATGCTCTGCAAGTTTTCTCCTTGCCGGAGGGTAAACCGGATTTCCTATTTCCTCGCGACTTGTAGCCTTAGAGGAAATTTCAAACAAATGAGAAAGATTGTTTCTATTTACAATATCCCGCATAACAAATTCCGCCATAGGACTTCTGCATATATTACCATGACAAACAAAGAGTATTTTAATCATAATGACCGCCTTTCCCTAAAATACATTCTATCTGCTCAGAGGTATTTCCCCTTTTCCAAATGATAAATAACGGACGCCACCGCATGCTCTTCATTACTTACCGTTATATAATCAGCCGTTTTTAAGGCTGCGTCGCAGGCATTGGAAACAGCAATGCCGACTTTGGCCGCCTGAAACATGGAAACATCGTTGTCATAATCTCCCAAGGCTATTGTTTTATTAATATCAAGATCCAGATATTCGCAAAGTTTTTTAACTAATGTTCCCTTGCATATCCCCTTTGGCAACACTTCATATAAAGAACGTTCCGATCTGATAAAATCAAATTTCCCCGCCAAAGGATGCCTGCTGAGAACATCCTGAATTCTTAAAATTTCTTCGTTATCTTCACTGCCGAATATAATTTTCGCTATTGGTTCTTTCACTTCTGTATAATGACAAACGAAATTTTTAAGACCCGTAATTTTTCTAAACTTTTTCATGGTCAAGTTTTCGTTACAGAAATAAGTTTTTTCGAACGTGCAAACTTGTACTCCTACATCCGGGAACATATTAGTAACACATTGGATTAATTCAAAAATCCCGGAAGGCATTTTGCTTGTCCAAAGATATTTCTGATTGATATAATCATACAGTCCACCCCCGTTGACACAGCCAAAAGGGGCATTGGGCCGTATTTTTTCTGCAATATCCCCGGAATAATAGGGCATCCTTCCGGTAACAAATGTGAACAGACCGCCTCTTTCTTTAAAATATTCGATTGCTCTTATATTTTCATCCGATATACTTTTATCATTTTTTAATAAGGTTCCATCAAGATCCGTGCAAATAAGGATTCCTTTAAACTTTTCCACTTTTATGCCTTCCTTCTTCTTTGTTGTTCATGTTCAAGATTCTTATTCTACACTCATTGCGAGTCATAATTAAAATTTTAATAAATATTTTGCATTAAAATTCCGTGAAATAAAATACAAATGATAATGCTCATTGCGTTTGCGACGCATAACCACCAAAACATCTTTTGGAATTCAAACTTAAAAACAAGTTTTACCACAAAACCTTCAAGGAACACATTAGAAAGTATCGCAAAAATATAACTCAGTAACCAATGGGTCGAATGAAAGGTCCCTGTTCCAAAAGGAATTAATAAAATTTCGCCAATAAGACCGCTTAGCGGTATTGCAATAACACCTAGAATCGTAGAAACTAAATTCATAAGAAACGCAATGAAGACCGCTTTTAAATATCTTTGTTTTAAAAAGTGCTTTACAAACACGATCTCTATGAGAAGGCCAATTAATATTACATACCAACTTCTCATTCCCTCTGCAATATACAAAGACGGCCAGACTATATTGGCAGTCACCGAAATAGGCATTAAAAGGAGTGCAATTAAGCAAAACAACCCATACCTTGCTTTTTCTCTGTTCATAATCATTTCTCCTTTTAGAGATATTCTACATAGAGACTTTTGGTTTTGTCAAGTTAGGAGAACAGAAAATAATAGAACCTATTATTTTCTGTTCTTATTTCGGGCAATTCGTGAATTGCCCCTACATTTTCTCTAAACAATTTCTCTAGAACCCGCGAGAATACTGGATTTTCTCGCTCCCGATAGTATATGTAAATATTATAAATCGGCAAACTAATCTTTTAAAACTGCTAGACTTGACACAAGTAAAAATTATATGTATTTTGAAAAAACATTACTATATCGAGTATTAAATTCAACGCATGTTATTTTACTAAAAGGAATATTGAATACATCTTCATACCACTCTCCATCACAATTGAAATCTTTCATTATGATGCTTCTTGTAGTCACCTTAACAATTTTTCCTATAGTAAAAGCGTATTCGGTATCATAATCTTTTTCACATTTAACTATTATATATCCATCACGTTTTTGCAGAGATTCAAAAACAGTTTTCCAATCAGTTATGTCAACATCAGGAACAATAAAATATTTGGGCAAACCTTCCGCTTTTATAATTTCAAAAAGTCTATCTCCGTTTGTTCTTACATCAATGGTATCTATATTAGAGATTTTACCAATATGATACCCAGAAAAATCAAAATCTGCTTCTACAGATGATAAAAATAATTTTTCATTTGCTACTAATGGAAACAAGAATTTAAGAAAGTCATTATATTTATAACCAACCCTGCACAAATTTTTGTTTTCAACAGATTCATTTATTATTTGAATTATTTCGCTTTTTTTCATTTGCGTCGTCTCCTTTCGCAAAATGCGGCTAAGTTCGTGTCAAGTCAGGAGAACAGTGAATAATACGACCTACTAACTTTTCCCTATTTTTTCAACTGATTTTCCTTAAACACATTTCCTTAGAACCCGCGAGAATACTGGATTTTCCCGCTTCCGATAGTGTATGTAAATATTTAAAATCGGCAAACTAATCTTTTAAATTGTATAGACTTGACACAAGCGAAAAGCAAGCAACACGAATAAAAATTATCAACGAATTTTACTGATTATCTGCTTTCTACTTTCTTCAAATTCAGCTTCAGTAATAACTCCCTTTTCACGATATTCATTTAAGAGGTTAATTTTTTTATAGCATTTCATTCTATAACTATGTGTTCTGTGATATTTTTCTATGATACATTTTATGATTTTACACATTTCACAAATCAACAAATATAATGTAGTCAAACAAATTGGTAATCCCATTTCAATATCGCCAGCGAAACTGCAACACATCATTATAAACAAAGAACTTGCAATAATAATCGTAATTACCATATTGTTCTTTAATTTTACTACATTTAATATTTTCAACAGTAAAGGAATAAAACCAATAAAGAATATAGTAGCAAATACCTCTTCTTCATAACAGTTTTCTATTCCTATCAAGCTGAATATAAATGGTAGTAGTAGAACAAAAATATTGATTATATCTAATGGAGAATTTTTCGCTTTTTGTTTTTTCTTAACAGGTGTTGTTGGTTTAGGAACTTTAACTTCCGAAACCACGGCTGTTATTGGTTTGGAATCTTCGTTTGAAACTGAATTTATCTCACCAGTATCACCCTGTATTTTGTTTCCGCAATACTGACAAAATTCACTATCATCTGGTAATTTGTGATTGCATTTGCTACATATCATATTCTTTCTCCTATCTACACTTCTGTCGCTTTATTATTTTCAATTTGCTTTTCCCAGTTATCTTTTCTGCAATAAATTCTTACTTTTTTTCCTTCTTTCATAGTTTCAATAGCATAATAAGTATTGTTATCTGAAAATTTTTCAGGCGGAAATTTTTTAACATCAACTTTTCTCATTTCTGTACGCATTTCCCCTGAACCTGTGTCAAATATAATAACATTAAATTCTTGCGTATCAGGAATATTGGTAAGTTTCAGTTCTACTACCTCCGTCCCACACTTACGACAGAACTTACTGCTGTCCATAAGAGGTTCTCCACATTTTCTGCAAAATCTAATTTTGTTTGTTTCTTCATCTGAATGAACATATTGAAAGTTATCATTGTTAATTATTCTTTTTTCAAAATACTCAATATTTTTATTGTACCAAATTAGATAAACGATACAAAAAACAACCAAGGACACAATTACTATGCCGCTGTCAAATTCTGCTCCGTTTTGCAGATATAACTGAAAACCTCTGCCATAAGTTATATTAATTACTTCAAAAAGCAAAAATACTTTGACAAACCGAACAAAAGAAATGTAATTCCCTTTAGATTTTGTAAACACCATAATATTAAGTGCTACATGAGCAATAGCCATAAACAAATGAAGTATTAACCAAAAACTATCCATATATAAATCAGGATATTCCATAAAATCTACTACAATAGGAATTGCAGCGATGCATCCAAGCCATGGTCTGACTTTTGTAAAAAATGTAAACCATTTAGTTCCAAGTTGTGTGTTCATATTCAAATTATTCACTTATTCTTCCTCCTTAACAATTTCAGTACCACAACTGTTGCAAAACTGACTATTTTCTAAAAGTTTTTTCCGCACTTTCTACAGAAACCAATTTTGTCTGTATATTCATTTTCTAAAACTCTACTTCTTTGCTCGTTAGTCTTCTTGTGTTCTTCCCACTTTATGCAAAGGGTTCTTGCACACCCCATAGTTAAACTAAACAATATGACAGACGGAATTGCTCCCAAAATTACACCATTTTGTTTAAGAACTGTTATTATACTTGCATTAGCCAAAATACATAAAAACCAAATTAAAATCTTCATATTTTTTCACCTTCTTCAATTTTAGTACCACATTTATGACAAAAACTACTATCAATCGGTAATGGATGACCGCAATTTTTACAATAAAAAAATTCGTTCTCAGCGTGTTGTAAAGAATTAAGTTCTGGAGTTAATTCGTCAATGTTATTTACAGGAACAGAACTTGTTTGTTTTTTATTCTTCCTATCTATTTTAAATACTAAAAGAAATATTAGTAAGGCTATAACCAACACAATAACAAATGGTAATATCATCGTAATTACACTTGGCGTTATTTCTGCACTAGTTTCTTTTGAATTGGAGTACTGTATGCTGTTAAGCATTTTTTCAAAATCAGAAAAATATTCATTGTCTGTTGTTCCGCCGAATTGGAACCCATACATCCAACCATTTTCGATGCGTACAACATAAGTTAATTCAGGACTAAAAGTTCCCCCATACATATCTATTGTTTGTTTCACTGTTGCTTGAAAATAATCTACACCATTGTATTCTTTTTTAGTTATTAAGTTTTCATCTATACCATACAATGTTGCTATGTCAGAAATTTCAAAAGCAGAACTATCTAAATCAGAACGGGTACTTCCTTTCTTTTCTTCTGGCGTGAACATTCCCCACAAATCTGTACTGCCGTACATAATACTCATACCTTCTTCTTTAGAAGATACAAATTTTACATCAATAAATTCACGCTCTTTAAAAAGTTCTTTTTCATACCAATTTGCTGGTACAGTAAATTTTGTGTTTGTATCAATATCTGTATAAACAAAAGCTTCTGTTTCAGCACCAACAGGAATTTCTACAGGTGGAGTATCATATTTGACACTATCTACAATGGTTTTTATAGTTTGTTCTTGCCTTGTTGTGATTACACCGGAATAAGACCTCATAGTGAAATTCATTGCTTTTCCGTTATAAATTGTATAATATTGTAAGCCATTTACAGAGTTTACTGTATCTTCAAAATACAACCGAATGAACTTTGCTTGTGAATGCTGATAAATGTCATAGTTTTTGACACCAATCCCCATTTTTTCATATTCATTAACCCAAGATGAAGCAAACATTTTTAATGAGGTATCACTCATAGCACTAAAATTATCAATTATATTAGTGTCCATCGTAACAACGACTTCTTCATCCAAAGTATCAGGAATTGCATTTAAGTAAACTTTGGTTTCTTCAAACTGCTTGATTAAATCAGCTTTGGTTGTTCCTAAATCGCTAAATATAGAAGCGTTTGCTGGGGTATCTTTCGTGATTACTCTATATTCAGAGGGAATTGTTATTTCCAGCCCTAATTCAGAAATAGTATATGTACTGGAACTGGCGAAAGCACTTGTGTTAAACAAAAAAGCAAAAACAACAATTAAAATTCCAATATAAAAATTTTTCTTCATATTATCTCTCCTTTCAACACAGTTCTTCACCATTCGACAAGATTTTCACTCATGTCAAGTCAGGAGAACAGTGAATAATAGGACCTACTATTTTTACCCTAATTTTTCAACTGTTTTTCCTTAAACACTTTTCCTTAGAACCCGCGAGAATACTGAATTTTCTCGCATCCGATAGTATATGTAAATATTATAAATCGGCAAACTAATCTTTTAAATTTAATAGAC
>JAZRPL010000050.1:0-7733 GCA_045649245.1 Ructibacterium sp. | reverse complement strand
GGCCAATACCGTTGGGACGGTCCCTTTGGCAGTAGTAGGAAATGCCCCCCGACAGTCGCTATTTGCCGGGCGGAATCATCTTTTTGGGAAGTTTATGGATTTCTGGGGGAAATTATGGGGGAAAATCGATTCTTAAAGTGATGAAATTTACATGAATTATCATATTCTATCCACTGTTTTAAATGGTGATGGATCTTTAAAAAATAGTGTTGCAATTCAGGATATTTTAGGATATAATAAAGCCGTATGGGTTAAAATTCCATACGGCTTTTTTATAGGAATTAAAAGGGGTTTGATGTGCTGTGATGCGATTACAAAAATTTCTTGCAAACTGTGGCGTTGCATCCCGTCGCGGTGCGGAGACTCTGATCAAACAGGGAAGAGTCCGGGTCAATGGCGTGACGGTAACCGAAATGGGAATACAGGTTGATGAGGAGAATGACCTGATTGAATTTGACGGACAACCGGTTTCGCCTGAAAAAAAGATGGTCTATATTTTGCTAAATAAACCGGTGGGCTATGTGACCACCGTATCGGATGATAAGGGAAGAAACACCGTCATGGAATTGGTGGCGGATATTCCGGTTCGGATTTATCCGGTTGGACGATTAGATTATGATACGGAAGGCCTTTTGCTCATGACCAACGATGGGGATTTAACCTATCGGATTACCCATCCAAAAAACCAGGTGGAAAAAACCTATATTGCAGAGGTTACAGGGAATATTTCCATGAATACGCTGTTACAACTTCGGGGCGGGGTAGTGTTAGATGGTGTAAAAACCAGTCCTGCCAAGGTAGAAGTCATTGGTGCAACACAGTATGGCACCAAATTGGAGATTACCATCCACGAAGGCAAGAACCGTCAGGTTCGCAGAATGTTTGAATCGGTGGGTTGTATTGTCAAGAGATTGCGTCGGATTCGGGAGGCCGGATTGAATCTGGGCCATGTTCCTTTGGGGCATTGGAGAAAACTGACCGAGTCTGAAATTAATATGCTGAAAAAAACCGGCAATGCCCGAAAATCTTCTGCCGAAAATTACCGAAAGCGTCGGCAGAACCATAAAACTAGTAAATAGGATGAAACAATATATGCGAAGGAGGCAACTACATGAGTAAGTTGGACGATTTACAGCAACGGCGTGCCGTCATTGAACAAGGCGGCGGTGCTGAAAAAATCAAAAAGCAACATAGCAGCGGCAAGAAAACTGCCAGAGAACGTCTTTCTATGCTCTTTGATGAAGGAAGTTTCGTGGAAATCGATGCGTTTGTAACCCATCGATGCACTGAATTTGGTATGGCAGATACCATTGCGCCCGGCGAAGGAGTGGTTACCGGTTACGGCACGGTTGACGGGCGGCTGGTTTATGCTTATGCCCAAGACTTTACCGTCATTGGCGGATCGCTTGGTGAAATGCACGCTGCAAAAATTTGTAAAGTAATGGATATGGCAATGAAAATGGGTGCACCCATTGTGGGTATTAACGATTCCGGTGGTGCACGGATTCAAGAGGGAATTGATGCCTTAAAGGGATTCGGTGACATTTTCTGCCGCAATACCATGGCATCCGGCGTAATTCCTCAGATTTGCATGATCTTAGGTCCTTGTGCCGGTGGTGCGGTATACTCTCCGGCCATTTGCGATTTTGTCTTTATGGTAGATAAGACCAGCCAGATGTTTATTACCGGTCCGTCGGTCGTAAAATCTGTAACCGGCGAGGAGGTTACTTTTGAGGAATTAGGCGGTGCAAAGACCCATGCGGCCAAGAGTGGCGTGGCTACTATGGCCTGTGCCACAGAGGAAGAATGTTTTGCACAGGTTAAATCGTTGTTGGGAATGCTGCCGTCTAACAATCTGGAAAATGCTCCGGTCTACGAATGTGACGATGATTTAAACCGTCTTTCGGAAAAACTTTCTGCCGTGATTCCGGAGGACTCCGGAAAATCCTATGATATCCGCGATGTCATTGTCGAAGTGGTAGATGACGGAGAATTCAGCGAAATGTTTGGAGCCTTTGCTCCCAATATGGTAACCGGTTTTGCCAGAATGAATGGCGCAACGGTTGGTATCTTGGCAAACCAGCCTAAGATTATGGCCGGATCGTTGGATTGTAATTCTTCGGATAAAGGGGCACGATTCGTGCGCTTTTGTGATAGTTTTAATATTCCGATTCTTACCTTTACGGATGTCCCGGGGTATTTGCCCGGTGTTGCCCAAGAGCACAATGGAATCATTCGTCACGGGGCGAAACTGCTCTATGCTTTTTCTGAGGCTACCGTGCCGAAAATTAACGTCATTGTTCGAAAGGCTTACGGCGGTGCATACATTGCCATGAACAGTAAGCACTTAGGCGCAGATATGGTCTTTGCGTGGCCGACGGCGGAAATTGCTGTAATGGGGCCCTCTGGTGCAGCCAATATCATCTTCCGCAAGGATATCGCTGAAGCCGATGATCCTATTACCGCCCGGAAGGAAAAAATCGACGAATATGTTGAGAAATTTGCTAATCCTTATGTAGCGGCTGCCCGAGGTTATGTGGATGATGTGATTGAGCCGGATTCCACTCGTCCCCGAGTGATTAGCGCATTGGAAATGCTGATGAGTAAGCGTGAGACCCGACCCAGTAAAAAACACGGAAATATTCCCCTGTAGGGCATTGCGGAAAGGAGAATTTCTATGACACTTGTTGAAGCATTAGGCGAGGGTTTGCAGGTCACGGTGGTTGGTTTGACCATTGTTTTCGCAGTATTGGTGATTCTCATGCTGGTTATGATGCTGATGAAGGTGATTTTTTATAAACCGGAAGGCGGGCAAGCAAAGAAAACCAAGAAGCAGAAGGCGGGTAACATCAAGGAGGAAGAACTGATTGCTGTTTTAACGGCTGCTGCAAGTTGTATGGCCGAAGAAGAGTTGGTTGCTGTTTTAACGGCTGCGGTTGCGGCCAGTTTAAACACCTCCACCTATCGCCTGAAGATTAAGTCCTATCGAAGAGTTGGAAACACTGCACCCGCTTGGAATAAAGCCGGGCTACGAGATGTAATCGATGCAAGATTTTAATAATTAAAAAAGTAAAGGAGAAACGATTATGAGAAAATTTATCATTAATGTAAATGGAAATTCCTATGAGGTTGAAGTAGAAGAGGTTGGCGGTGCATCGGTTGCCGCTGCTCCCGTTGTAACTCCGGCCCCTGCTCCGGCCGCTGCTCCCGCACCGGCTCCTGCACCTGCAGCACAGGCACCAAAAGCAGCACCTGCTCCGGCACCGGCTGCTCCTCCTGCAGGCGCAACCAATGTTACGGCTCCTATGCCGGGCAGCATTGTATCTGTAAAAGTTGCTGTTGGAGATACCGTGAATGCAGGGGATGTTCTTTGCGTTTTGGAAGCGATGAAAATGGAAAATGAAATTATGGCACCTCAGGCCGGCAAAGTTGTTGCAATTAGTGCTACGGCCGGCAGCTCTGTCAACACCGGTGACATCTTGGTATCTTTGGGCTAATTTTTGGAATTTGCCTGACACCTTTATGAAAGGATGATATTGTGTTACAGAGTATAATCGACTTTATGGGTAGCACCGGGATTGCTGCGATGATTGCCAATGCAAAGAACGCCATTGCTAACGGAGCATCCGGCTTTGAGGGCATTGTTGCTGTTATCGGTACACCGTTGATGATCATCATTGCCTGTGTGCTCCTCTACTTAGCCATTGTCAAGAAATTTGAGCCGTTGTTGCTTTTGCCCATTGCTTTTGGTATGCTACTGTCTAATTTGCCCATGTTTGCCAATTCCAGTGCCATCATGATGCATCCGGAATTTTTTACCGATCCGAAATATCTGATAGACGGGCACTTGGATATGCAACGCATCTTTTCAGAGGGCGGATTGTTGGACATGCTCTATTTAGGCGTGAAACTGGGGATTTATCCACCTTTGATCTTCTTGGGCATCGGTGTTATGACCGATTTCGGGCCCTTGATTGCCAATCCTAAAAGTATTCTTCTTGGAGCGGCCTCGCAACTTGGCGTGTTTTTAACCTTTTTAGGTGCTCTTGCGCTTGGTGCCTGTGTTCCCGGGATTGAATTCGGGGTAAAGGAAGGAGCCGCTATTGGTATTATTGGCGGTGCGGACGGGCCTACTGCCATTTATGTGACCAAGACGCTGGCGCCGGCCCTTCTGCCGGCCATTGCGATTGCGGCCTATTCTTATATGGCGTTGATTCCGGTGATTCAGCCGCCGATTATGAAGGCGTTAACCACCAAAAAGGAACGGCAAATTGTGATGGAACAACTTCGTCCGGTTAGCAAAACCGAGAAGATTATTTTTCCCATTGTGGTTACCATTGTTGTTGCCCTGATTGTTCCGGATGCGGTATCCTTAGTAGGTATGCTGATGCTGGGAAACCTTGCCAAGGAATGCGGGGTAGTGGAGAGATTGACCAAGACTGCCCAAAATGGTCTTATGAATACCATTACTATTTTCTTAGGTTTAACCGTCGGTGCGACAGCGAAAGCCAGCACTTTTCTGACGGCCGAAACCCTAGGGATTGTGGTTTTGGGTCTGGTTGCTTTCTGCTTTAGTACCGCAGGCGGTTTGATTCTGGGTAAAATTATGTGTAAACTTACCGGTGGTAAGGTTAACCCCCTTATCGGTTCTGCCGGTGTATCTGCCGTACCGATGGCAGCACGGGTATCTCAATCCGTGGGGCAGAAGGAAAATCCCTCCAACTTCTTGTTGATGCACGCCATGGGCCCCAATGTGGCCGGCGTTATCGGCAGTGCAGTAGCAGCAGGGGTATTCCTGGCCATGTTTTCTTAATGTATGACTACAATTTCTGAAATCAATCAAGGAGGTATTAGTTATGGGTAAAGTTGGAATTACAGAAACCGTTTGCCGTGATGCGCATCAGTCTCTCATTGCAACCCGTATGACCACCGATGAGATACTTCCGGCACTGCCCTTGATGGACAGGGCCGGATATCATGCTCTGGAGGTTTGGGGTGGTGCGACATTTGATGCCTGCCTGCGTTTTTTAAATGAAGATCCTTGGGAGCGGCTCCGTAAAATCAGGGCGGCAGCCCCAAATACTAAACTACAGATGCTCTTCCGCGGTCAAAACGTGTTAGGATATCGGCATTACGCAGATGATGTGGTGGAATATTTTGTGCAAAAGTCCATTGCAAATGGCATGGATATTATTAGAATTTTCGATGCCCTCAATGATGTCCGCAATCTGCAGACAGCCATCAATGCCACGAAAAAAGAAGGCGGCCATGTGCAGGCGGCTATTTCCTATACCATCAGTCCGGTGCATGATAATGAGTTCTTTGTCAAGTTGGCCAAACAGTATGCTGACTGTGGCGCAGATTCTATCTGTATTAAGGATATGGCAGGTCTTTTAACACCGTATAATGCTTATGATTTGGTAAAGCAGATTAAAAAGGCGGTAAAGATTCCGCTGGAATTGCACACCCACTATACCAGCGGTGTGGCATCGATGACTTACTTAAAAGCCATCGAGGCGGGTGTGGATATCGTAGACTGTGCTTTGTCCCCCATGGCCCTGGGAACTTCTCAGCCCCCCACCGAGCCGTTGGTTGCAACCCTTCAGGGAACCGAGTACGACACCGGTATGGATTTGGATGTCTTAACCGAGATCGCCGATTATTTCAAACCCCTGCGTGAAAAGTATTTGGAAAGCGGTTTGATGAGCACTAAGATTTTGGGTGTGGATATTAACACCTTAAAATATCAGGTGCCGGGCGGTATGCTTTCTAATTTGGTTTCCCAGTTAAAGCAACAGGGGAAAGAAGACAAGTTAGATGAAGTATTAAAAGAAGTGCCGAGAGTACGGGAGGATTTAGGATATCTTCCTCTTGTTACCCCTACCAGTCAGATTGTGGGAACGCAGGCGGTGCTTAACGTCATCATGGGTGAGCGGTACAAGATGGTTTCTAAGGAAACCAAAGGTATTTGTAAAGGCGAATACGGCCAGACTCCGGTCCCCATTAAAGAAGAGTTCCGGAAGAAAATTATCGGCGACGAGGAAGCGATTACCTGCCGTCCTGCTGATTTGATTCCGCCGGAATTGGAGAGATTGAAAAAGGAATGTGCGCAGTGGATAGAACAACCAGAGGACGTACTTTCTTACGCCTTGTTTGACCAAGTTGCTGTTAAGTTCTTTGAACAGCGCAGAGCTGCCAAGTATCAGGTAGACAAAGATATGGTCGACATGGAGGAAAAAACCCATTATATTTAAAATCGAGAAAGACGGTTGCTTCGGCAACCGTCTTTTTGCGTTTTCTGTCCATGAAAACCGGTTCTAAAAACGGACAAAGGTTCATAGAATCCTATAAGAGCCAAAGCAAGAGTGGCCAAACCAAAGAGGTGATGAAAATGAAACAGCCACGGATTAAAGAGGTTCTGCCCTATCTTCCCAAAGAGATTCGGAGGAAGGTGGAGCGGGCTGCCCTGGAAGATTGGCTGGAAATTGAAGAAATCAGGGTCAGGGCCGGAGCGCCGTTGACACTGGGAATTTTGGGCGAAAGTTGTTTTTTGACGCCGTCGGGGGGAATTACCAATCATGAAACTGATGCGTATCGTGTCACCCAGGAAGAAGTGCAAAGTGCCTTCGCAGCAATCTGTGAAAATTCGGTGTATGCCTACATGGATGAGATTCGTCAGGGATTTCTTACCCTTAAAGGGGGTCATCGTGTGGGGATATGCGGAAAAGTGGTCACGGAGAAAGGGAAAATTCAAACCTTTAGAGAGGTAAGTTCTTTGAACTTTCGGATTGCCCATGAGATTATTGGCATTGCAGACGGGGTTATGGACAACATTGTGCATGGGACAGAGGTAGATAGTGTGTTGATTGTTTCTCCACCGCAAACCGGAAAGACAACTTTAATTCGGGATGTGACAAGACAGATTTCCAATCGGGGGTTTAAAACCGGTGTGGCAGATGATCGGGGAGAGTTGGCGGCCATATATGGCGGGGTTCCCCAAAATGATGTTGGTGCGCAAACGGATGTCATTGATAATGCGCCTAAGGCAGAAGCCATTACCATGATGCTTAGAACCATGTCGCCTAAGGTCATTATCAGTGATGAGATTGCCTGTGAAGAAGATGTTGCAGCCATCCGTCTGGCACATGGCACAGGGGTTTCTGTTATCGCTACGACTCATGGCTCTGATATCGAGGAGGTAAAACGACGGAATCTATTAAAGCCTTTGTTTCAAGACGGTGTATTTCGAAAAGCCATTCTGTTGCGAAGGGATTTTTCCATGGTGGATTCCGTGACCTATACCCGCTCTGTTTTGCTATGACTTTAAAATGGATGGCCAACCTGATTGTCATTTTGGGATGCGGATATCTCGGTGTTGTTTTTGCCTCCCGTGCCGATGTGCGAATTCGGCAACTAGATGGGGTAGAAGCAATGCTGCGTCGACTGTCTTTTAACATTGGATTTCTTTCTCTGCCTTTTGCTGAGGCCCTGCAAAGGGCGGCAAAGTGTCAGCCGGATGCGGTAGGAAGAATGTTTGAACAGGTAGGAAGAAAGATGGCAGATTCTCCGGAATTCACGCCGGAGGTTGCTTTTTCAAAAACGGCAGAGCATAGCGCCGGCCTTTGCCTTAAGAAGGCGGAATTAGAGATATTGCGAGAGTTTATGGCCCATGCCGGCCGCGGCGACAGACAGCATATGTTAGACGGTATCCGAATGACAGAGGCAAAATTGAA
>JAZRPL010000049.1:0-3048 GCA_045649245.1 Ructibacterium sp. | reverse complement strand
AATCCTGGCAGATGTTTCAGAGCGTATGACCATGATCTGCAAAGCCGCTTCTGATCCTTCTATTAGCCCTTATGTTGATTTTAGAAAAGATCCGGCCGTAGTAGAGCGTCTTATGTTCTCAAACGAGAAGGTTGAAAAGTTTGACGATCGTGAACCTGAGGTAAACATGCCCTTAGCAGAGGTTCCCGCATATAAGAAAATCAAAGAAAAGAGCCGTTGCCCCATTGTGGACGGTAAACCTGTATCGAAAATGAAACTTTATAATCTGCGTGACGCTTTGTCCGAGGTTATTTATGACCGTTTCTATGAAGATCCTACTTTGATTGCTTACGGCGAGGATTGCCGTGACTGGGGCGGTGCCTTTGCGGTTTACCGTGGTATGATGGATGCATTCCCGCATTGCCGTTTGTTTAACTCTCCTATTGCAGAAGCGGCTATTGTTGGTACAGCAGTTGGTTATGCACTCTCCGGCGGTCGGGCCTTGGTGGAACTTATGTATGCCGACTTTATTGGTTGTGCAGGAGACGAAATTTTTAACCAGATGTCAAAATGGCAGGCAATGTCTGCAGGTATTTTAAAAATGCCTCTTGTTTTGCGTGTGTCGGTAGGTTCTAAGTACGGTGCACAGCATAGCCAGGACTGGACAGCGCTTTGCGCACATATTCCGGGTCTTAAAGTTTGTTTCCCTGCGACACCATGGGAGGCAAAGGGTCTTATGGAAACTGCACTTCGGGGAACCGATCCGGTTGTGTTCTTTGAAAGTCAGAGAATTTACGATGTAGGCGAGCAGTTCCATGAAGGGGGCGTGCCGGAAGAACGTTACGAAATTGAGTTTGGTGATGTTAATAAGGTGCGTGACGGTAAAGATGTTACCATTCTTACCCTTGGTGCAGTTCTTTACCGTGCCGTTGACGCTGCAAAGCAACTCAGCGAAAAATATGGCATGGAGGCAGAGATTATTAACCTGCATTCTCTGGTTCCTCTGGATTATACCAAAATTGTTGAGTCGGTAAGAAAAACAGGGCGTGTTGTTCTTGTATCTGATGCTTGTGCCCGTGGTTCGTTCATGAGCGATGTAGCCAAGAATATTACAGAACTTTGTTTTGACGATTTAGATGCACCGCCTGTTGTTGTTGGAGCACGGAACTGGATTACACCTCCCTTTGAATTCGATGAATTCTTCTTCCCGCAGGCAAGTTGGATTTTGGATGCCATCCATGAAAAACTCGTTCCGCTGCCCGGTCATGTGGTTGAAAACGGCTGTACTGAAACGGAATTCCTTCGTCGTTCTAAGCAGGGTGTATAAGTGGAATTTATAAGAACTGCAAATGCCGGCGTATTATTGAAAATGGATGGGTTATCGATTCTGCTAGATGGCGTAGCCAAGGCGCTCTACCCTTACCTGGGAACCCCTGAAGCGATAGAGGGGGAACTGAGAGAGAATTTCCCTGACATATTGGCATTTACCCATGAGCACGATGATCATTACGACGGTGATTATGTAGAATATTATCAAAGAAACACCCAAAGAGATGTTGTTAGACCTGAGGGTTTGCATCAAATGGAATTGGGAAACGTATGGCTACAAGGAATAGTTACGCGGCACATTGGTAAAACCAATGTGCCGCATATGAGTTTCGTTGTTACGGGAAGTAAAACGGTATGGTTTATGGGCGATGCTACTCCTACATCTTTGAAAAAGATGCGGGAAATGCAGCGGCCTGATGTATTGGTTGTGCCCTTTGCTTACGGAATAACAACTTCAGCTTGGCGTTCTGTAAAGGAGACCGGTGCAGAAAGCATTATCCTTCTGCATTTACCAAACCCTAAAGACGATGCATACAATCTTTGGGAAGCGGTGGAAAAAACCACCCACAATGACCCCTGTCTTAGCATACCAAGTATAGGGCAGAAAATAATTTTGTAAATAGTGTTGCTAATAGCATAAACAAAAAGGACGCCGTGCGGCGTCCTTTTTGTTTATAAATCCTGAAAACTATTTTTCGTTTTTGTAAATTTCTTTAAAATACTTATATGTATCTACCTTTAATTCGCCGCAAGCGTCTTCGTCGCAAGCAATGATGCCACAGGGATGCAGTTGCAGAGCACTAATGGTCCATGCATGGTCTACACCGCCTTCAACACAGTGACGCAATGCACGAGCCTTGTTGTGACCACTGATTAAGAGCAATACTTTTTTAGAATCGCAAACGGTTCCAACCCCGACAGAAAGAGCGGTTTTCGGCACTTTGTTCGGATCGTTATCAAAGAAACGGGAGTTTGCAATCAAGGTATCCTGTGTCAAAGCGCGAATCCCGGTACGAGAGGTAAGGGAGGTAAATGGCTCGTTAAAAGCAATATGTCCATCTACGCCGCTACCGCCCAGGAAAAGGTCGATGCCGCCATAAGAGGCAATTTTATCTTCGTAGCGCTGACATTCTTTTTCGAGGTCATCTGCCATGCCGTTTAAGATGTTAATGTTTTCCTTGGGGATGTCAATATGATTAAAGAAATTATCATGCATAAAATACCAATAACTTTGGTCGTGTTCTCTGGGCAGTCCCACATACTCATCCATGTTAAAGGTTACTACATTTTTAAAACTTACCGATCCCGCCTTATTCATTTCAATCAATCTTTTATATACGCCGAGAGGGGAGGAGCCGGTAGGCAAACCGAGAATAAAGGGGCGGTCCTCCTTGTGGCTATTGATGGCATCAGCAATATGCTGCGCTGCCCATGCACACATTTCGTCATAATTGTCTTTGATAATAAGCTTCATTTTTTTCACTCTCCAAATTTAAAGATTAGGATATTTCAAAATACCACTTAATGAATACTATTATACCCTTTTTGGGGGTATTTGTCCAGTAATTCTTCATGAAAATTCTATTCATTTTATAGATTTGACATACAAGGAATAAAAGTCTTCTCCTTGAGGGCAATACTTGGCACACTTGCTAATTTTTATTAGAAATGTTATAATGAGGTTGCAAAGCAAACTCAATTTATTTAAAACAGCGGCATCTAAATTGTTTGCTGATTTTA
>JAZRPL010000048.1:0-1041 GCA_045649245.1 Ructibacterium sp. | reverse complement strand
CAAAACGGAACTTCACGAAACCCACCCCCCGGGGGGTAGTGTCCACAAAAGGGTGGCCGCAATTACCTGAACAGAAACCGGGCGTTTTGACCGCTTTTTCCGGCCTTTTGGAGCAGACCCGGATTGTTCACGGAAACAAGTGTTTTATTGAACACCCTCCACATACTCAATCAAATCTCCCGGCTGACATTCCAAGAGAGCGCAGATTGTGTCAAGGGTTTTCCAAGATACCAGTTCTCCGTGTCTTATCTGTTGGAGATAGGATTGGCCGATCAATTTTTCTTCACGGATTTTGGTGGATGTATAGCCTTTCTTTTTGAGTTCTGCCATTATATCTACCTTGTAGCGGATTGCCATAAAATTCGCCTCCTTTTCCATTGTCCCTATTCTACCACAAGAATGCACTAAAATCAAGTGCTAAATATACACAATTAAAGCACTAATAATTAGTGCATAATGTCAATAGACAACACTAGAAATTAGTGCTATAATTAACTTGTAAATGAGATGCGGACAAACATACGAAGCCCAAACAAACCGCTAGAACAAATTGGGTAGGGGCTAAGGCAGCACGGAAAGACGGCAAACAATGAAACTTAAAGGAGATAAGATTATGTCTGCGAATGAAATCACCACCAAGATCGAAAGCCTGCGGGAACTGGAAGAACTGATTGAGGAAGCCAAGGCCGAAGCTGAAACCCTCCGGGATGAAATCAAGGCAGAAATGCTGAACCGCAATATTGAGGAAATGACCGTTGGCCAGTATATCATTCGCTGGACTTCCATCCTTTCCACCCGCTTTGACACTACTGGCTTCAAGCGTGCCTCCGGCGACCTTTACAAGGCTTACACCAAGCAGACCGCCAGCCGCCGCTTCACAATTAGCGTATAAAAGGCGGGGTATCAACCCCGCCACCCAAAAGGAGAGAATGTTATGAATTACGGATACGCCCGCTGCTCAACGAACGAAACAAAACAAGATATCAATCGTCAGGTGCGAGAACTGAAAGCCGCAGGAGCGGAAGAAATCTTCATCGAATA
>JAZRPL010000047.1:0-1525 GCA_045649245.1 Ructibacterium sp. | reverse complement strand
TGTAAATGGTCGTCCTGCTCAAATCACAAACTCTTGCCAATTCGCTGATGTTGAGGTGTCCGCTTTTGTAAGCGGGGTAGTGCCGGAGAAATCCAGAAGGAAGGTCATCCACGGTAATCTGCGGCCGCCCGATTCTGGCTCCTTTAGCGGCGGCATTCGCCATTCCGGAACGGACTCTCGCTCGAATCATAGCCAGTTCCAACTGACTGAATACGCCCGCCATTTGGAGAAAGGCTTCGCTCATGGGGTCGGCCTGTCCGTTCCGGCAATCCAGAGTAATACTGCCAACAATCACCAACCGCAAATGCTTCTGCCGCACAATCTCAATGATTTCACAAAGTTGCTGTGTGCTTCTGGCAAGGCGGGAGGCCTCCAACACGATGATGGTATCACCCGGCTGTGCCTGGGCGAACATCTGGGCTTGCTGGCTCTTGACCTTGGCATCGCCGTGTTCGTATTCCATGAAAATCTCCACGGCTCCCGCCTGTTTCAGTTCCCGCACTTGGCGATTGATGTCCTGCCGGGTTTCGTTGGTGCTACATCTGGAATAACCGTAATCCATAACTCTTTCTCCTTCTGGTGGGTGGGGATGTTTCCCCGCCCTTCTTATGCGCTGATGGTGAAGCGGCGGCTGCTGACCTGCTTCGTGTAAGCCTTGTAGAGGTCGGGTAGAACCTTCTTGAAGGAGGTGCTGTCAAAGCGGTTGGAGAGAACGGAGGTGTAGCGGACGATGTAATGTCCGGCAATCAGTTCTTCCACCTCTCTGGCTTCCATCTCAGCCTTGATGCTGTCCCGAACCCGGTCGGCTTCGGTTTTCAGTTCCTCCATCATGGCTTCGTATTTGTTCAGCAGTTCGATCTTGGCAAGCAGTTCCATTTTAGACATTGTAGCAGTCTCCTTTGATGTTTGAAGTGTTGTGCCGTCTATCCGGCTGCCACCGCTCCTTTGTGTTTGATGTAGGACTTACAACAGGCGGTGTTGAAATTGGGCTGTCCTTCATTGCTCCTTTATTATACTACGAAAATCGTAGTTTGTCAATACGTTTTGCGTAGTTACTTACTACGAAAGGCGAAATATTTTTCCGCATTGCGTATTGATTTACTACGAAATCCGTGATACAATCACCAGGAGGAAGGAGGGATAAGTGTGATAAAGTTCAAGGTCAAAGTGATGCTTGCCATGCGTGGCATGACCCAGAAGGAACTGGCAGAACGGACGGGCATCCGTCCCCCCACGGTATCTGCCATCTGTGTCGGCTCCGTGAAGCATTTGCCCGTGGATGCGTTGGAGAAGATTTGTGATGTGCTGGACTGCCAGCCCGCAGACCTCATGGAGTATGTGCGGGAGGGTGTTCAGTAAAACAAATGGTTTCGTGGTCAATCCGGATGGCTTCCAGAAGCAGAGAAAACAGGGGAAAACAGCCCCTATTTTGTCAAGGAAACTTCGGCACCCTTTTCACTGACACCGGGGGATAGATTCGGGAGAAAAAATTTTCATTTTCAAGATTGCGGTATTGGGTGGCTCA